>JAWWOY010000999.1:0-5988 GCA_033851195.1 Kribbellaceae bacterium
TCGTGTCGAACAGGTTCAGCCGGTTGCCGATCAGGTCGATCAGCCAGGGCAGTGTGATCAGCAGATCCGCATGCCTGGGGAACGTCTGGTGCAGCCTGCTCCGGGTCCGCCCGATCGCGAACCACCACAGGGGTAGCACCATTGCGCCGATCGGGTAGACGATCAGCCGGGCGGTCGAGGCCTTGCCCTTGATCCCGCTCAGGTCCGGCCAGATCAGTGCTGACAGCAACAAAACGATGAGCGCAGCCTTCGCTGCCAGGGCGGCGATCATCAGGATCCGGTGGTTGCTCGGAACGGCAGTGGCGGCCATCGTCGTCATGCCTCCAGTCAATCCGTCCGGAGGCCTGTGCGGATGAGTAGTCCTACGCCTCTTGGTCCGGACAAACATAAACCCCGCTGTCCGCGATCCGGGGCCGCTGGCGCAGCGGTTCTCATTGCTCTGGGTATTGACGTGTTCACGGTCTGTCGTCAGACTTTCGAAAAGACACTGCACTTGTGGGGGGAACGCCGTTCACCGCCCCGAATGACGCCCACCGAAGGACACCCGCCCATGCGTAAGAAAGCACTCCTCCCGGCAGTTGCCGCTGCCTTGGCAGCCCTAATGGCCGGAACCCTCAGCAGCTCTGCCCTGGCCGCACCGGCCGCACCTCCCTCGGTGGCGCTCGCGCCGGCGACCTTCACCCACCCCGGGGTCGGTGTCAGTCGTCAGCAGCTCGACTTCATGCGGTCGAAAGTCCTGGCGAACGCTCAGCCCTGGAAGGCCGCCTACGACCAGATGATGGCGTCGAACTACGCCTCGCTGTCGCGAACGCCCACTGCGCGCTCCGTGGTCGAGTGCGGGTCGTACTCCAATCCGAATTTCGGTTGTACCAACGAACGGGAGGACGCGATCGCGGCGTACACGCTGTCGCTGGCCTGGTATGTGACCCGGGACAATCGCTATGCGGACAAGGCGATCCAGATCATGGACGCCTGGTCCAACACGATCACGGACCACACCAACAGCAACGCACCGTTGCAGACCGCCTGGTCCGCCTCGTCCTGGCCGAAGGCCGCCGAGATCATCAAGTACGTGTACGGCAACTGGCCGAACTCGGGCCGGTTCGCCACGATGCTGCGCAACGTGTACCTGCCGGAGATCATCAACGGCTCCAACTCCAACGGGAACTGGGAGTTGAGCATGACCGAGGCCATCCAGGGCATCGGGGTCTTCCTGGAGGACAAGGCCGTCTACGACAAGGCCATCTCGCTCTACCGGGTCCGGGTGCCCGCCTACGTCTACCTGGAGTCCGACGGCGCTCTGCCCAAGACCAAGCCCAGCCAGAACCTCGACACCAGCGCCAAGATCGTCGCCTACTGGCAGGGCCAGGGAACATTCGTGACGGGTCTGACCCAGGAGACCTGCCGCGACTTCACCCACACCGGCTACGGCATCTCATCCATCTCGCACGTGCTCGAGACCTCCAGGATCCAGGGCATCGACCTGTACCCCGAGTTCGGTGAGCGGCTCCGTCAGGCCCTCGGCTTCCAGTCCAAGTGGGAGCGCAATCTCGAAGTGGTCCCGTCCTGGCTCTGCGGCGGCACCCTGAACCGCGGTCTCGGCCCGATCACCGAGGTCGGCTACAACGCCCTGCACACCCGCCTCGGCATCGCGATGACCAACACCCAGGTGCTGACCGAGTCACGCCGCCCGGCCGGCTCCAACAACCTCTTCGTAGCCTGGGAAACCCTCACCAACGCGGAGAACCCCTCCTAACACCGCCTGCGTCCGAAGAACCTTGCGCTATAACGCAAGTTCCTTCGGACGCAACGAGTTAGCGGGGTCGGATCGAGCGGCGTATCCGGGGGCTTGTTGCCGCCCCGCCTGACGAAGCCGCGGATCGGTCCCCCGCTATCGGGTATCCGCAACTACTTCTGGTGGAGGTTGGTCAGCTGACGCTGATCAGGTCGACGACGAAGATCAGGGTCTCGCCCGGCTTGATCGCGCCGCCCGCGCCACGATCGCCGTACCCGAGGTGCGGCGGGATGACCAGCTTGCGTCGGCCGCCGACCTTCATGCCCTGGACGCCGGTGTCCCAGCCCTGGATGACCTGGCCGACGCCGAGCTGGAAGGCCAGCGGCGCACCCCGGTTGTACGAGGCGTCGAACTCCTCGCCGGTGGAGTGGGCCACTCCCACGTAGTGCACGTTGACGCGGGAGCCGGCGTTGGCCTCGGCTCCATCGCCCTCGGTGATGTCGGTGATCTCCAGATCCGTCGGCGGCGGGCCATCCGGAAAGTCGATCTCAGGCTTCTCAGTCATGCCTCCAGCTAAGCAGATGGATCTGTCTGGACCGGCTCCAGGGCCGGGACGGCATTCAGCGGCCGGCCAGGACCTCCCGCAGCTTCGCCGCGAACTCCTCCGGCTTGCCGGGCATCCCGTATTCGTCGCCGAGGAACCCGCCGTGATTGCTCGGGAAAATCACCGGCGTGGTCCCGAGCCGCTCGGCGACCGCCTGCGCGCCGCGGTGGGCGAGTTCGTCCGCCGACTCCTCGCCGGCCGCGACCACGATCCGGTCGGCTGCGGCGGCGAGTGCGTCGAGGTCCGGCTGGTACGACGTACAGCCGCGCAGGTTCTGCCCCAACAGGGCGTCGTCGCGGGAACCGTCGTCGGTGGCAGGCAGGCCGAACATCGCCGGGTCCGGAGCCGGCTGGTCGGTGTAGTCGGCCGGGATCTCGCCCTTGTAGCTGGTGGTCGCGATGAACTTGGCCATCGCCGGGCCCATGCCGTCCCGCTGGTAGGTCTGGTAGATGTCCTCGCAGGCTGCCAGCGCCGCCTCGCGGTCCGGGACGAGACCCGCCAGCGGTGGTTCGTGAGCGATCATCGTCCGGACCAGGTCGGGTCGCTGCGCGACCAGCGCCAACCCGTTCACCGCGCCACCGCTGCTGGCGAAGACGTCCACCGGCCCGGCTCCGAGCGCCTCGATCAGGGCAGCAAGGTCGGCGGCATGATCGTCCGGGGACAGCTCTCCCGAGCCGTCGGAGCGGACGCTGCGCTCCACACCGCGCGGGTCGTACGTGATGACCGTCCGGTCCGTGAAGTGGGACGCCAGCGTGGGGAAGCCGCTCGCGCCCATCGGTGAACCGATCAGCAGCAGCGCCGGCTGGTCGCGCTCGGAGAGATCACCGCGTACGTCGTACGTCAGGGTGGCGCCGGGGACGTCGAGGGTGTGGGTGACGGGATCGGGCATGGCAGTTCCTCACGGGCTCGTGACCGCGAACGATCGGGCTCTTCACCCGGGAGCCTAGACGGACCGCCAGTCCATCGACAGGTGAACTCGAGACGGGCCTTGCACCCCCGCAGCGCTCATGTTCGAGCAGTGGTGGGACGACAACCAGCACCCGTACTCCCCGCAGATCGAGCGCACCCTGGAGGACGCGCGCGGTCAGGGCATGTCTTCACCAACCGCGCCAGGGTCCCCGCCCCATGGAACGCCGACGCCCGCTACTACTGGCGCTACTAACACGAAGAAGTATCGAGACACGTGAGTTCCCTTCGTTCTAAGGGAACCTGTAGCACTTTGCCGGCCCTGGAGGACTACGCGACGTCGGCGGGCCAGTCACTCCAACGCATCGACGGCGGCCGCTCGCCGCCATAGGTCAGGAAGTCTTTGGCGGCCTGACGAATGGCGTCGATGGGAACGTCTGAGTCACGGGGGAACCCACGATCGCTGCCCATGTAGTAGTAGGTGACTTCGTCATAGCGGCTCATCTCGCCGGTCGCGTAGAAGCTGCCGTTGTCTCCAAGATAGCGAAGCGCACCGACCTGATCCCGTTCGTTGACTGCTAACAGCAGTTCATGATCGGTGTACCCCTTGTCGTTGGTACGACCATCTACGTACATCGCCGCTACCGAGTTCTCGAACGGTTCACGCATCAAGGCATCGATGAACTGGTCAATCTGTTCCGGAGTGCTGATCCGCACCGGGGCATCGCCATGATCGAACTTGAAGTATCCCCTGATCACAGTCATCGTCTCTCCGGCCCTCCTCGAAACGTCTCGTTCACGTCTCATCCGCTGATACGCTGCCCAACCGTCGACCTCTGGGGAGGCCATGACCGCAGAGATAGCACTCAAGGTCCTGCTTCGGCAGCGTCATCTACAGGAGCACCGCCCGTTCTGCCGCGAGTACGACCGACTCGCGCGAACGATCGACCGCGAGCTCGTCGGCAGTCGCCCTGCCAGCTCGGCGTCATGCAAACCTACCTACCGGCGCTCCGCGGCCTCGACTCTCCTACGTTCATGATGCAGCGATCCGGGCCAGAGGGAAGCGATCTTTACTCTGTCTACTCCCACGTCTTCACCTCATTCTGGGAACGAGGCAGACCCCTGTGACCGGTCTGCTGAGGTTGCTCGCCGTCGCCACCGAGGCAGTCGCGTTAGCGAGGAATATCGTTCTGTCGCGAAAGCCGGGCGTTGTCACATCTAAAGGCGACAGGGACATGGCCTCAGAGGTTGACTATGCCGTAGAGCAAGCGCTCCGCAAATTTCTCGCTGACCGTACGCCCGAGATCGGTTTTCTCGGCGAAGAAGGGGGCCGGTCGGTTGGACGTCCGGGCGAACTGCTGTGGGTTCTCGACCCGATCGACGGCACCGCCAACTTCGTACATGGCATACCGCTGGCCGCTATCTCTCTCGGGTTGGTCGAGGGGGGTGTGACTCTACTCGGTGTCATCGATATGCCGTTCCTGGGAATGCTGTACACCGGGGCAAAGGGGTTCGGTGCAGAATGTAACGGGCAACCGATTTCGGGAAGTCGATGCAGTCGCCTTAGTGATGCCATCGTTGCGATTGGTGATTATGCCGTCGGGGACAATGCCCCAATCAAGAATTCCACACGATTGGCGCTCACCGGCCTCTTGCTGCGAGCATTCAGCGGGTGCGAATGCTCGGCACGGCCGCGACCGATCTCGCCTGGGTAGTGCACGGCAACCTGGACGCATCGGTCATGTTCAGCAACAAGCCCTGGGACACGAGCGCAGGAGTTCTCATCGCTCGAGAGGCAGGAGTCTTGGTGCTAGACCTCGATGGTTCGCAGCACACTTTCCACTCGGGCGGCACGGTCGCGGTCGCTGAACCCCTCGCTGAAGAGCTGCTTGTGCTCATCCGAAGCGCCCAGTCACTCGGTTGACCTGATCAACGCGATCGGCCACGTTCGCGAGATCGAGTCTGCAGACCCGGACGGCGCTCGCCACCCTCGCATCAAGCGCCACGACGACGCGACGGTTGCCTGTCCACGAACCTAGCTAGACCGGGCCCGGCGCAGCTGGCAGGGCCGGCTCTCTGCACCCATCCGAGGCTAGCCTCGGCCGACATGCGGAAGAAACTCACCATCCTGTCCACGGCCGCCGCACTGATGGCCGCGGCTATCACTATGACGGTCATCCGCACCTCCGAGGCGAGCACCGGAAGTACCGCAGCGGCCGAGAACTACGGGCAGTATTCGTTGATGTTCCAGCGGTCGGCCGGCCAGTACTGGTCGGGCGGGACGACGGCCGGCCAGTGGGCCTGGACGCCGCTGAGCGCGACCACCAGCGACATCTCCTGGGGTGATCCGAAGGCGTGGCCGCCGAAGTCGGCCGAGCACTTCATCCACTCGGGCGACTGGGTTCTGTTGGACGGGTACAACGACGGCGCCGGCCGGCCGCTCACCCAGGTCCAGCGCGTCACGTCGGAGAAGATCGGCGATGCGAACTGCAACGGCATGACGGCGCTGCCTTCCGCGGGCGGACTGCAGCATTACGTGAAGTGGAACATCCCCACCACCGGCTACTGCCTGGACGCGAGCGGCACGATCAAGTCGCCGAGTGGAAGCACCACGGTGAACTTCCGCCACCTGCAGAAGTGGAGCCCGCCGCATCCGTGCGCGAACCAGTACTTCTCGGGCCAGACCTGCATCACCCAGTTCGAGCAATGGTGGGACAACAACCAGCACCCGTACTCCCTGCAG
>JAWWOY010000199.1:0-9310 GCA_033851195.1 Kribbellaceae bacterium
CGTCCCGGTGCTCCAGCGGTACGGCGTGAGCGACGAGTCCGCGTTCGCTGCTGGTCTGACCTGCGGCGGCATCCTCGACATCTTCGTCGAGCGCATCGACCAGGCGTCGTACCCGGAGCTGGGTGAGGTGGTCGCCGACGTGGCCGCGGGCCGGCCGGTGGCAGTGGCGACGGTGGTCGCGCACCCCGACGCCGACCGGGTCGGCCGTCGGCTGGTGGTGAGGCCGCTCGATGCCGAGCAGCCAACGGCCGGCACTCTCGGCTCGGAACGGGCAGACGACGCGGTGGCCGATGACGCTCGCGGGCTGCTCGCGGCTGGCCGGACGGAGACCTTGGAGTACGGCCCGGACGGGCAGCGGCGGGGTGAGGGGATGCGGGTCTTCGTGTCGACGTACGCGCCGGTGCCCCGGCTGCTGGTGTTCGGCGCCATCGACTTCGCGGCCGCGGTGGCCAAGCTCGGCTCGTTCCTCGGCTACCGGGTGACCGTGTGCGACGCCCGGGCTATCTTCGCGACCGCGTCGCGGTTCCCGTCGGCCGATGAGGTTGTGGTCGACTGGCCGCACCGGTATCTGGCCGCCGAGGTGGAGGCGGACCGGATCGACGCCCGGACCGTCATCTGTGTGCTCACCCACGACCCGAAGTTCGACGTACCCGTGCTGGAGGTCGCGCTGCGGCTTCCAGAAATCGCGTACGTCGGTGCGATGGGCTCCCGGCGGACCCATGACGACCGACTGAAGCGGCTTCGCGAGGCCGGGCTGACCGAGGCCGAGCTGGCCCGGCTCGCCAGCCCGATCGGGCTGGACCTGGGCGCCCGGACGCCGGAGGAGACCGCGGTCAGCATCGCGGCCGAGATCATCGCGTTGCGCTGGGGCGGAGCCGGCGACCGCCTCACCAGGCAGGCGGGCCCGATCCATCACTGATCTCGCCTCTCTTGTGGTGCGCGTCACACCGAGGCAGGATCGGCAGGGACGGCAGTGTTCACATCTGGAGGCAGGGAATGACCCGGATCACGGTGAAGGTCGACGGAACCAGTTACGAAGACGATGTTGAACCGCGCACGCTCCTCGTGCACTACCTGCGCGAACAGCTCGGAAAGACCGGCACCGTGGTTGGTTGCGACACCAGCAACTGCGGCGCCTGCACTGTGCACCTCGACGGGCGGAGCGTGAAGGCCTGCGCGCTGCTCGCCGTTCAGGCCGACGGGCACGAAGTCACCACGATCGAGGGTCTCGCAACGAACGGCGAGCTGCACCCGATGCAGCAGGCGTTCCACGAGAACCACGCCCTGCAGTGCGGCTACTGCACCCCCGGCATGATCATGCAGTCGATCGATCTGCTGGCCGACAACCCCAACCCGACCGACGAAGAGGTCCGGCAGGGTCTCGAGGGCAATCTCTGCCGCTGCACCGGCTACCAGAACATCATCAAGGCAGTGCGGGCGGCTGCCGCCGGAGGTGCGCGATGACTGCGACCGAGGAACGCCCGGCCACCGAGGTCGGCAGCCCGCGTCGGCGCAAGGAGGACGCCCGGCTGATTACCGGCCGGACCCGCTGGACCGACAACATCGTGCTGCCCGGGATGTTGCATCTGGCAATGGTCCGCAGCCCGTTCGCGCACGCCCGGATCACCGCGGTCGGCACCGACGCGGCAAAGTCCGCGCCCGGTGTGGTGAGCGTGTTCACCGGAGCCGATCTGGCCGAGGAACAGGGCGCATTGCCCAACGCCTGGGCGATCATCCCGGAGCAGAAGGCGCCGATGCATCCGTCGATCGCGGTCGACCGGGTGGCGTTCGCCGGCGAGGTTGTCGCCATGGTCGTGGCCCGGACCGCGCGCGAGGCACGGGACGCGGCCGATCTGGTCGACGTCGACTACGAGGAACTGCCGCCGGTGCTGGAGTTGAAGGCGGCTGCCGCCGACGAAGCGCTGGCTCACCCGGATCTCGGCACCAACGTGTCGGCGTTCTGGAAGTTCGACTCGGCGGAGGCCGGAACCGGTCAGGACATCGAGGCGGCGATCTCCGCCGCCCGTGACGGCGGCATCCTGATCGAGCGGGAGTACCGTCAGCAACGCTTGATCCCGGCGTTCATGGAGCCACGGTCCATCGCCGTCGACCCGACCGGCGAGCAGCTGACCGTCTGGTCCTCGACCCAGGTCCCGCACTTCGTGAAGATCTTCATCGCGCTGGTGCTGGGGATCCCTGAGCACAAGATCCGGGTGATCGCGCCCGACGTCGGCGGTGGGTTCGGCGGCAAGCTGCAGTTCACCCCGGAGGAGGTGCTGACGGTCATCGCCGCCCGGCGTACGGGCAAACCCTGCAAGTACACGGAGACCCGGTCGGAGTCGATGGCGGTGGCTCACCACGGCCGGGACCAGTGGCAGAAACTCACCCTCGCCGCGACGAAGGACGGCACGGTGACAGGGCTCAAGGTCGAGCTGCTGGCCGATATGGGCGCCTACCTCGGACTTGTCACCTCGGCGATCCCGCTGCTCGGTGCGTTCATGTACAACGGCATCTACAAGTTCCCGGCGTACCACCTGACCTGCACCAACGTCTTCACCAACAAGACCTGGACTGACGCGTACCGCGGCGCCGGCCGGCCGGAGGCGACCTTCGCGATCGAGCGGCTGATGGACGAGTTGGCCGCCGAGGTCGGGGTCGACCCGCTCGAGATCCGCGAGCGGAACTGGATCAAGCACGAGGAGTTCCCGTTCAACACGGTCTCAGGCCTGCGCTACGACTCCGGCAACTACGAGGCCGCGACCGCGAAGGCCAAGGACCTCTTCGGGTACGACGATCTGCGCGCCGAGCAGCTGAAACGACGTGAGTCCGAGGACCCGGTCCAGCTCGGCATCGGCATCTCGACGTTCACGGAGATGTGCGGTCTGGCGCCGTCGCGGTGGCTGGGCTCGATGGGCTATGTGGGTGGCGGCTGGGAGCATGCGTCCATCCGGATGTTGCCGACCGGGAAGGTCGAGGTGATCACCGGCACGAGCCCGCACGGCCAGGGGCACGAGACGGCGTGGAGCCAGATCGTCGCGGACCGGCTGGGCGTCGCCTTCGAGGACATCGAGGTGCTGCACGGTGACACCCAAGTCTCGGCCAGGGGCCTGGACACGTATGGCTCGAGATCGCTGGCAGTCGGCGGGATGGCGGTGCTCGCTGCGGCCGACAAGGTGCTCGAGAAAGCCAAGCCGATCGCCGCGCAGTTGCTCGAGGCCGCCGTCGAGGACCTCGAGTTCAGCAATGGCAAGTTCGGCGTCCGGGGCACCGAGACGGCGATGAGCCTCGGCGACCTCGCCTTCGCGGTCTTCCAGGGACACAAGCTGGACGGCGGCACGGACCGGTCGCTGGACGCCGACGCGACCCTGGATCCGGAGGACTTCTCCTTCCCGCACGGCACCCACCTGTGCGCGATCGAGGTCGACACCGAGACCGGCGCGGCAACGATCCGCTCGTACGTGTGTGTCGATGACGTCGGTAACGTGGTCAACCCGCTGATCGTCGAGGGGCAGGTGCACGGCGGCCTGGCGCAGGGCATCGCGCAAGCGCTATACGAGGAAGCGGTGCACGACGAGTCAGGCACGTTGGTGACCGGGTCGTTCGTCGAGTACCTGGTGCCGTCCTCGGCCGACCTGCCGCCGTTCTTGACGGAGCGCACCGAGACACCGGCGACCACGAACAAGCTCGGCGTGAAGGGCGTCGGGGAGGCCGGCACCATCGCGTCGACGCCGGCGGTGGTGAATGCGGTCGTCGATGCGATCCGGCACCTAGGGGTGTCCGACGTTCCGATGCCCTGCTCGCCGTACCGAGTGTGGAAGGCCCTCCAGGAAGGTGCGAAGTCATGATCCCGGCAGCGTTCGACTACTACGCGCCCACCTCGGTCGACGAGGCGGTGGCCTTGCTCGGCGAGCACGAGGACGCCAAGGTGATGGCCGGTGGACAAAGCCTGCTGCCGGTACTACGGCTGCGGCTGGCGGCCCCGGAGACGATCATCGATCTCGGCCGGATCGAGGAGTTGCGCGGGATCCGTGAGGACGGCGACGCGCTGGTGATCGGGGCGATGACGCCGCACAGCGTGGTCCAGTCGGACCCGCTGGTCGCCGAACACGCGCGACTGATCTCGCTGGCGACCGCGACGATCGCCGACCCCCAGGTCCGTCACCGCGGTACCTTCGGCGGGTCGCTGGTGCATGCTGATCCGGCCGGTGACCTGCCGGCGGTGGCGGTCGCACTCGGCGCTTTCTTCGTCATTGCCGGTGCCACCGGTCGGCGGACCGTGGCCGCGGCGGACTTCTTCGAGGGCGTGTTCAGCACCGTTGTCGGCGAGGACGAACTGCTCGTCGAGGTTCGGGTCCCGAAACACACCGGCTGGGGTGCGCACTACGAGAAGTTCACCCGGATCGCGCAGCAGTGGTCGATCGTGGCCGTCGCTGCCGCGGTACGGCTGGACGGCGGCACCATCGCGGAGGCACGAGTGGCGCTGACCAACATGGGCTCGACCCCGGTCCGGGCCACTGCGGTCGAGCAGGCACTGGTCGGTCAACCGGCCTCTGCCGACGCGGTGCGGGAAGCCGCGGCCCGGGCAGCGGACGGGACGTCACCCCCGAGCGACCTCAACGGCGACGCCGACTATCGCAGGCACCTCGCGACGGTGCTCACCCGACGTGCGGTACTGGCTGCGGCAGGCACTGGATGAGGCTCGAGCACAGCTTCACGGTGCCGGCTCCGATCGAACAGGCGTGGGCGACATTCAACGACCTCGAAAGGGTGGTGCCGTGCTTCCCGGGCGCCACCCTGAGCTCCTTCGACAGCGACGAGTTCGTCGGGTCGGTCAAGGTCAAGCTCGGCCCGGTCTCGTTGCAGTACAACGGCACCGGGACCTTCGTCGAACGGGATCCAGCGACCCATCACGCGGTGGTCGAAGCGAAAGGCAAGGATCGCCGAGGCAACGGCACAGCGACGGCACGGGTGACCGCGCAACTGACGGCGGCCGGCGAATCCGAGACAGCGGTGACGGTGGAAACCGACCTGACAGTGACAGGCAGACCGGCCCAGTTCGGTCGCGGCCTGATCCAGGAGGTGTCCGACAAACTGCTCGGCCAGTTCGTCGACTGCCTGACAAAGGAACTGGGCGCCACCGGCACAACAACGCCCAGTACGCCGGCGCCGGACAAGACAGAGCCCTCCGCAGCCTTATCGGGGGCGGCATCGTCGGCGACGATGCCATCCGGACAGGCAGCAACGTCAGGACAGCCAACCTCGGGGCAGGCGACGGCGGGGCAGGCGACGGCGGGGCAGGCAACGGCGGGGCAGGCAACGGCGGGGCAGGCAACGTCAAGGCAGGCAACGTCCGCAGAGGAGCCGTCGGGCGACGCGCGGTCGAAGGAGGCGACGTCCGGACAGGCATCGCTCAACCTCGGCTGGACCCTGGCTCCGGTGTTGGCCCGACGTCTCGCGCCGTACCTCATCGGCGCCGTGCTGGCACTCGTCATACGCCGACTACTCCGTCGCTGAGGCCCTCGGCAATCGGGCTCTGGCTGCTCAACGTCAGGCCGACCGGGCGCTGCGCAACCCAAGACTTGGCATGCGCAACGTCCGGTCGGGCGTTGCTCAACCCAAGACTTGGCATGCGCAACGTCCGGCCGGGCGTTGCTCAACCTAAGACTTGGCGTGCGCAACGTCAGGCCGGGCGTTGCTCAACCTAAGACCTGGCGTGCTCAACGTCAGGCGAGGCGCTGCACATCGTCATTCTGGGCGGCCGCGCAACGTCGGGCACGGGGCCGCTCGAAAGTCTGGCCGGGGTGCTCAATTCCAGGCCGGGGTGCTCAATGTCAGGTCGGGCGGTTGAAGTAGGGGCCGTCGGCGCCGAACGCGGTTGGGAGCAGCGGCTGGTGGTTGGCGATCACCGTGAGCTGGGCTGCCTCTTCGGCGGTGAACCAACCGACCGCGGTGACCTCGTTCGACAGACCCGCCACGCCGTCGACCGGCTCGGCCCGGAACAGTACGCCGACAATCTGCACCCGATTGCCGTCCGGGTAGACAACCACCACGTCCGGATTCGAGTACACACCGAGCAACTCGGTCGCGCGGACCGTCAGCCCGGTCTCCTCGAGCACCTCCCGCTCAGCCGCCTCTGCCGGACGCTCGCCCGGGTCGATCCCGCCACCCGGCAGGCACCACTCGCCGTTGTCGCTGCGCTTCGTCAGCAGCAGCCGCTCCCCGTCGAGCACGGCCGCGGTGGCCCCGATCCGCAGGATCGCCGTCGCGCCGATCCGCTCGCCGTACTCGTGCTTCGTATACCCGGGCACCCGCTCCGAAGTGTCAGTCATACGACCCGATCATGCCCGACCCCGCTCGACCGCCGGCCACGCACACGCAACTCCTCCAGCAAACGCTTACCCGACCCAAAACCGGACTTATGTATGCGCTGGTGGCGGGCGACCCCCTGACCCACCGGCGAATCGGGAGTCCCGTCCGCCTCCGTGGTCGCGGGTGGGTGGTCCGGCGGAACCGCAGGCAGGCAGAACTGCGGACGCGCAGGCAGGCAGAACTACAGCCCGGGTAGTGCAGTTGAGCCTGAACCCGGCCGGCGCCTACGGCGTACATGGGTTCACTGCCTACCTGGCGGTCCGCCCACTCGGCCACGTCGCCGACAAACCCGGCCAAGGGGTGGACTCGCGTGCACGGGTTGCGCGAGGGGTCCGAGGGTGCGCGGGGGGTGAGGATGTGTGAGGTGTCCGGTGGGTCGGGTGGCGCGCGGGACGGGGTTGGTGGGGGAGGATGGGCGGCATGCGCCTGCTGATTGCTCCGGACAAGTTCGCCGGCACCCTGACCGCGGTCGAGGCCGCGGCTGCGATCGAGGAGGGCTGGCGGCGGCGTGACCCGGATGCCGAGGTGCTGGTGGCGCCAATGGCTGATGGGGGACCGGGCTTCATCGACGTGCTCTCTGCGGTTGTCGATGGCAGTCTGCTGTCCGTTACTGTCCGGGGTCCGCTCGGGGATGAGGTTCCGGCGACCGTGTTGGTTGCGGGCGAGACCGCGTACGTCGAGACTGCGCAGGCCTGCGGGTTGCACCTGGTGGAGCCGGCGCAGCGTCGGCCGGAGGATGCGAGCACGTACGGCGTCGGGCAGTTGATCGCCGCGGCGGTTGATACGGGTGCGAAGCGGGTCATCCTCGGATTGGGCGGGTCCGGCACCACCGATGCCGGCGCGGGCCTGCTGGCTGCGCTCGGAGCCACGGCGAGCGGCGGCCGCCTGGATGCGGGCGCGGCTGGACTTGCCGGCCTGACCGCGGTGGACCTGGAACCGGCTCGCAGCAGGATGGCCGGGATCGAGTTCGTGGCAGCGAGTGACGTCGAGAATCCGATGCTCGGGTTGCGTGGCGCGACCAACGTGTTCGGGAGCCAGAAGGGCATCGCCGACGAGCGGAAGCCCGAGGTGGACAGCTGGCTGACCGGGTTCGCCGAGCTGGCCGGGCGGAAGACGGCCGACGCCAAGGGCGCGGGAGCAGCCGGAGGTCTCGGCTACGCTCTGTTGCTGCTTGGAGCGGAGCGGGTGTCGGGTATCGACCTGGTGGCCGAGCTGACCGGGCTGAAGGTGAAGGCCGGGCAGGTGGATTTGGTGCTCACCGGCGAGGGTGCGTTCGACTTCCAGTCCCGCGACGGGAAGGTGATCTCGGGCGTGGCCAAGGTCGCCAACGACGCGATGCGCCCCTGCGTGGTGCTGGCCGGGAAGGTGCTGATCGGGGCCCGGGAGATGCGCACGATGGGCGTCGAGTCGGCGTACGCGCTGGTGGATGCGGTCGGCGAGGAGCAGGCGTTCGCGGATCCGCAGGGCTCGCTGGCCCTGGTCGCGGAGCGGGTCGCCCGCACCTGGGTCCGTTGAGCGGCCCATTACCATCCGCTGCCATCCGCTGCGCGGACCGCGCGCGGCCGTCGCAGCGGGACCGTGGCGCTGTCCGTCGAGCGTCCGGCGAGTGGGTCGGCGGCTTGATCCGTGAATCTGGTGTGCGACCATGGGAATGGTCCCAGACCGGCGGTTGTTGGCTTGGGATGACAGCGGAACTTCCGCGCACGGCCACCTGCCCATAGGCCGGGCGCTGACATCACAGATGACTGGAGTCAGGAATGACTGAAGCGCAAACCGAGGCAGTGCAGACAGCTGAGGCAACCACGACGGCCTCCGGTGTCCTGTTGAGCGATGGGGCGGCCGCCAAGGTGAAGGCGCTGCTTGACCAGGAAGGTCGCGACGACCTCGCACTGCGGGTCGCCGTGCAGCCGGGCGGTTGCTCCGGTCTGCGGTACCAGTTGTTCTTCGACGAGCGTCAGCTCGACGGTGACGTGGTGGCCGACTTCGATGGCGTCAGCGTCGTGACCGACCGGATGAGCGCGCCGTACCTGAAGGGTGCGTCGATCGACTTCGTGGACACGATCGAGAAGCAGGGCTTCACGATCGACAACCCGAACGCGACCGGCTCCTGCGCCTGCGGCGACTCGTTCAACTGAAATACCCAGACGAAGCCCCGCCCCGGATCACTCCGGCGGCGGGGCCTCGTCATACCCGGAGGTCAGTGAGCTGAAGCATCCTCACGGGCCCGCTTCGGCAGCAGGAACGTCACCGCCAGGCTGAGCACGAACAGCCCGCCGGCGACCAGCGTGCTCGCCTTCATCGCACCCAGGAACAACTGCCCGGGCAGCAGTTCGAAGAAGATCGTGCCGATCACGGCCACCCCGATGGCGCCGCCGAACTGCTGGACCGCGGTCAGTACGCCGGACGCGGACCCCGCGGCCTGGTCGTCGACCGCGGCCAGGATGATGTCGAACAGTGGGGCGAAGACCATCCCCGCGCCGATCCCGGCCACCAGTGTCGTCGGCGCCAGGTCCCAGACGGTGGTCGTGTCACCGGTGGACCGGAGTGTGAGCCAGATGCCGGCCATCGCGGCAGCCATCACCACGATCCCCAACTGCAGCGCCTTCCGGCCCAGCTTGGGCGCCAGTAGACCACCGGATAGCGGTGCTCCGATCGCGATCCCGAGTGAGAACGGCACCATCGCCAGGCCGGCCCGGAGCGGGCTGTAGTGCAAGCCGAGTTGGGTGAACAGGTTGAATACCAGCATGAAGCCGGACATCGCCAGGAAGAACGAGGTGATCACGCCGAGCCCAGCGACGTACCCGCGACTGCGGAACAGCGACGGGTCGATCACCGGGTTGCCCGACCGGCGCTCACGCCAGCCGAACAGCGCGAACAGCGGCACGGTGGAGATCATCATCGCGATCGACCAGGCGGGCCAGTCGAGCTCACGGCCCTGCAC
>JAWWOY010001001.1:0-7160 GCA_033851195.1 Kribbellaceae bacterium
TTGGTCTTCATCGCTGCCACCGTCTTCGGCGGATCCGGGGTGCTGATCTACGCGGCGCTGTGGTTCCTGATGCCGCTGGCGACGCCGACCGTGCCGGCGGCACCGGGCCTGGCGGCGGCCACCCGGATCGGACTGCGGTCGGACCAGGTGCCACCACTTACTGGCCCCAGAGCCCGCCGCAGGTCGCAGAACAAGGGTCAGTTGACCGCGCTGGTGGTGGTCGGCTGCGGGGTCCTGTTGCTGCTCCAGGTCGCCGGGCTCGGCATCGCGGGCAAGATGTTCTGGCCGCTGGTCTTCGCCGGCACCGGCCTGGCGCTGATCTGGCGGCAGGCCGACGAGAGCCAGCGGGCCCAGTGGACGAAGGCGTCCAGCCGGATACCGGCGCTTGGCGTGCTGCTCGGCAAAGGCGGCATCAAGTCGTTACTGCGGGTGCTGGTCGGGCTGATCCTGATCGGCACCGCAGTCACCGTCTTCCTGGTGCAGAACAACCGGCTCTCGATGGTCGGCGACGTACTGATCGCCTTGTTGCTGGCGGTGGTCGGGATCGGCGTCATCGCGGGCCCGTGGGTGCACCGGCTGACCGTGGACCTGAACGCGGAGCGCGGCGAGCGGATCCGGTCGCAGGAACGCGCAGACATGGCGGCTCACCTGCACGACTCGGTACTGCAGACGCTGGCCCTCATCCAGAAGCAGGCGAACGACCCGCGGGCCGTCGTACGGCTGGCCAGGGCACAAGAACGCGACCTGAGGTCGTGGCTGTACGACGAGGACAACCAGACCGACCAGACGCTGGCCGGCGCGGCTAAGCGGGTCGCGGCCGAGGTGGAGGACTCGCACGGGGTGCCGGTCGAGGTGGTCACGGTCGGGGACTGCGAGCTGAGTGATCAACTCAGGTCGATGGTGCTGGCGGCCCGGGAGTCGATGGTGAACGCGGCCAAGCACTCCGGGGCGGACAAGATCGACGTGTTCGTCGAGGTGGACGGGGACCGGGCCGAGATCTTCGTCCGGGACCGCGGCAAGGGATTCGACACCGACGGCGTGCCGGAGGACCGGCTCGGCTTGCGGCACAGTGTGATGGGCAGGATGGAACGGCACGGCGGCCGCGCAACGGTGCGGTCGAACCCGGAGACAGGCACCGAAGTGCGACTGGAGATGGACAGATGAGCGCCATGACGAGCGGTGGCCGCAGGCGGGTCGTCGTGGTCGACGACCACGACATGTTCCGGGCCGGGGTGCGCAGCGAGATCGGCGCTTCGGTCGACATCGTGGGCGAGGGGTCCGACGTGGACACGGCGGTGAAAGCGATCGTCGCGGGCGAACCCGACGTGGTGCTGCTCGACGTGCACCTGCCCGGCGGCGGTGGCACCGAGGTGATGAAGCAGGTGCACCAGCGCCACCCCGAGGTGAAGTTCCTGGCGCTGTCGGTCTCCGACGCGGCCGAGGACGTGATCGGCGTGATCCGGGCCGGCGCTCGCGGCTACGTCACCAAGAACATCAGCGGTACCGAACTGGTGGACGCGATCGGCCGGGTGGCCGACGGCGACGCGGTGTTCTCGCCGCGGCTGGCCGGCTTCGTGCTGGACGCCTTCTCCGGCGCGATCGATATCGCCGCGGTGGACGAGGATCTGGACCGGCTGTCCCAGCGCGAGCGCGAGGTGCTCCGGCTGATCGCCCGCGGCTATGCCTACAAGGAGGTCGCCCGCGAGCTGTTCATCTCGGTGAAGACCGTCGAGACGCACGTCTCGAGCGTGCTGCGCAAGCTCCAGCTCTCGAACCGCCACGAACTCACCCGCTGGGCCACCGACCGCCGGCTGGTCTAGTGTCCCGCGAGGGCGGTCCCTTTACGGGAGATTAGTGTCCCGGACTAGCCGGCCGGATGGCTAGTTCCGGACAGATCGCACATTCGCCACCGGACAGGCGCGCAGGGTGCTTTGCCACTGTTATAACGTCGTCTCTTATGGAGCGGAATCTCACAGCCGAACAGCTCGAGCTCTTCGAGAAGGAATTCGCAGCACACCCGTCGTACCGGGTGATGCAGAACGCCGTCACGCAGACGCCGATCAACACCATCGCACTCGACCGCCAAGTCGTGACCGGACTCGACCACTCGGTGTCCAACTTGCTGGACGACTGGAAGGTCACCAATCAGAAGAAGAGCGGTCGGTGCTGGCTGTTCGCGGGCCTGAACCTGCTCCGGGTCGGTGCGGCCCAGAAACTGAACGTCAAGGACTTCGAGTTCTCCCAGAACTACCTGCTGTTCTGGGACAAGTTCGAGCGGGCCAACTTCTTCCTCGAGGCGATCATCGACACCGCCGACCGGGACCTGGACGATCGGACCGTGGCGCACCTGCTGTCCGACCCGATCGGTGACGGCGGCCAGTGGAACATGTTCGTCGCGCTGGTCCGCAAGCACGGCCTGGTGCCGAAGTCCGCGATGCCCGAGACCGAGAGTTCGTCCAGCACGGCCGCGATGAACGACACCCTGCGCAAATTGCTCCGGCAGGGCACCCGTGACCTGCGCAAGCTGGAGGGGGTGGAGGCCCAGCGGGCCAAGAAGCAGGAGATCCTGACCACCGTGCACCGGGCGCTGAGCATCCACCTGGGCACTCCGCCGCAGAAATTCCTGTGGCAGTGGAAGGACAGCGACAAGGGCTTCCACCGCGACGGCTGGACCACCCCGGCCGACTTCGCCGCGACGTACGTGACGCTGCCGGTGGACGAGTACGTCTGCATCGTGCACGACCCGCGCGAGTCCAGTCCGACCGGCAAGACCTTCACCGTCGACTACCTGGGCAACGTCATCGACGCGCCGCCGGTGGTCTACCTGAACGTCGAGGTCGACCTGATGAAGCAGCTCGCGATGGACGCCATCGTCGGCGGTGAGCCGGTCTGGTTCGGCTGTGACGTGGGCAAGCAGATGTCGGCCGACCTCGGCTACTGGGACGCGAAGCTGTTCGACTACGAGGCTGTCTACGACACCGAGTTCGCGCTGAACAAGGCCGAGCGGCTGCAGCACCACGAGACCCTGATGACGCACGCGATGCTGTTCACCGGTGTCGACGTGGTCGATGGCCGGCCGCGCCGTTGGCGGGTCGAGAACAGCTGGGGCGACGAGAAGGCCGACAGCGGCTTCTGGACCATGAATGACTCGTGGTTCGGCGAGCACGTTTTCGAGATCGCCGTCCGCCGGTCCGCGCTGCCGGCGGACCTGCAGGAGCGCCTCGCCGAGGACCCCATCGTGCTCCCCGCCTGGGACCCGATGGGTGCCCTCGCCGACTGAACACCCCTCGTTACGTCCGAAGAACCTTGGGTTATAGCCCAAGGTTCTTCGGACGTTGTGGTTTCAGCGGAGGGCGTTGCGGATGAGGGCGGTGGTTTCCGCCGGGCGTTCGAGGGAGGGCAGGTGGCCTGCCCAGGGCAGGATCGTGTTCTCGACGTTCGGGAGTTGTGCGGCCAGGTGGGTCGCACAGTTCTGGAAGAACTTCAGCTGGTGTGTGCCGGTGAGGAGCCTGACCGGCGCGGTGATCCCGCCGATTTCGTACTCGTCGTTGTCCACGTCGCCCGCGGCTAGCTGGAGCTCGAAGGCGCGCTTCTGCATCACCCGCACCAGCTCGCGCGCCTCGTCGTCCGCCTCCGGGCCGAGCGACGTACGCACGTTGAGGTCAGTGGCCGCGTCGACGTCCCCTGCCTCCAGCAGCCTGTTCTCCTCGGCGACGAACGCCCTGAAGTCCTCGGTCGGCTCGACCCCGTCCACCGGTGGCGACATCAGCACCAACCGGCTGAACCGCCCGGGCGCCTTGCTGGCGGCTTGAAGCACGACATACGCCCCGTACGACGCTGCTACCGCGGCGGTGGTGTCGATGGCGAGCAGTTCGAGCAACTCCAGCACGTCCCCCGCGTCCGAGTACTTCGCCCCCGCCTCGAGCGGCGTCTCGCCGTACCCACGCAGGTCCAGGGTGATCACCCGATGATCTCGCCGAAGGTCCTCCAGCTGGCCGGCCCACATCCGCGAATCGCAGACCCCGGCATGCACCAACAGGACAGCCGGCCCAGCGCCGATGACCGCGTAATGAAGTGGACTCATACCGCGGAGCATCCCGACTCCCCACTCCCACCGCAAACCATTTATCCACCACCGTCGACGCCTTGACCGACGACTGACTGGATCAGCCGAAGTGGATCGGTCCCGGACGGCGGTGCAGGGCCTGGCGGAAACGATGGACCAGGCTCTCGGTGTTCACTCTGCGTGGCTGCGAATCGGCTGAAGCACCGTGCCGCGTTGCCGTCCGCTTCCTCGGACCTTGGGGGCGGCTGGCCGCCACCTTCGCTGTCAGGTGCTCCAGCTCGTCGTTCAGCGGCTCCAGCTCCTCCACCCCGTACCGCCGCCTCAGTGCCGACAGCAGCAGGTGATCCGCCAGCGCTGGGTTCTTGGGCAGCAAGGGCCCATGCATGTAGGTGCCGATGGCGTTGCCCGAAACGGCCCCCTCGTCGCCGCAGTCCGAGTTGTTGCCGAAGCCCATCTGCACCGTTCCCAGTGCCGCCTGCCCCGGTTCCAGCACCGTCTCACCGGAGTGGTTCTCGAATCCGACCAGACGTCCGAACGGGCTGTCTATCGTGATGTTGCCGACCATTCTCTTGCTGGTGCCGGCTGTCCTGGCCCGGAAAACGTCGATTCCCTGAATCTCCTGATGTTCCAGCGTCGTGAACCCCCGGCCGAACAATTGATAGCTGCCGCAGATCAACAGCATCGGGACCCCTTCCGACATCAATCGTCGCAGATCCTCGCCGCGCCGGAGGAGATCCTGCCCCATCGCCAATTGACCGGAGTCCTGCCCGCCGCCGCCGAAGACAATGTCAGCCTGCGCGAAATCGAACGGCTCGCCCCGCTCTACCGGCAACACCTCGGCCTCGTAGCCGCGCCATTCCAGTCGCTTCACCAGGGTAATGATGTTCCCGAGGTCGCCATAGATGTTCATCTCGCGGGGATACAAGTGCGCGATGCTGATCCTTTTCATTTCCACACGTCCTGCAGTTGCGCTCGCTTGGCCAGTAGTTTGCGTATTTGCAGCATCGCCGTATAGGTCGGCAGGATATAGGCGCTGTCGCCCGGCGGTGTATCTCGTATCAGCTCGGCAATAGCATCTTCCATGTTCATCGCCACCGAGGCTTCCGTGCCGGCATAATGAAGCCTGAGCGCCATGTCCGCCGCCCTGACTCCGGCCGCGACGACTCTGGGCCGGCTCGCGCTCAGGGCTTCCAGTGGCACGTCCCACAGCCATGAGACGTCCCGGCCGTCCGCGCCCAGATCGTTCAACGCCATCATCACCCGCAGATTAGGCCTGCCGATCAGGAAAGTCTCCAGCACCTGCGTGAAGCCGGCCGGGTTCTTGATCAGCAGCAAGTAGAGGGTCCTGCCCTCCAGTTCGATCTTCTCCATGCGCCCGAAAGCTGCGGCTGTCGTCTCCAGCGCCTTCGCCATGATGGACTGCTCGACGCCCAGACCGGCCGCCAGACTGATTGCCGCCAGCGCGTTGTACAGGTTGTATGTTCCCGGCAGCGAGAACCTGACCTTGCTGCGCTTGTCGCCGATCGCCACCGTGAATTGCGCCCCCTCGAGGTCCGCTCCGTCGACACTGGTGATCGAGACATCGGGCTGCGGCCTCGAATAGTCGCCGTTCGGGCATTCGTAATGTCCGAGGTGGCTGTAGAACAACTGGCTGAACTTCATTCGTTCACCACACAGCGGGCATCGGTCCGAGTCCGAGTCGGTCGCCGCCTGCTGAGGCGCCGCCTTCAACGGCAGTTCCTCGACCCCGAAGTAGCTCACCAGGTCCGGAGCCGCCGCATACCTGGCCAGGCTCGCCACCAGCGCGTCGTCCGCGTTCAGGTACACCTTCGCGCTCGTCGCGGCAATCCCCTGCCCGATCATCGCCGCCGTCGTATCCAGTTCGCCGTACCGGTCCAACTGGTCGCGAAACAGGTTCAGCACCACGATGTGCTGGGGTTGCAGATCCGGGGCGACCAGCCGCACATTTGCCTCGTCCACCTCGAAGAGTCCGATTGTCGCGTCAATTCTGCCGAAGACGTCAGCCGCGCCGATCAGTGCCGATGTCACCCCGCGCAGCAGGTTCGAACCCGTGCTATTTGTGAGCACCCGCTCACCACTGGCCTCCAGTGCCGCCGCAATGAGCTTGGTGGTGGTCGTCTTGCCATTCGTACCGGTCACCAAGATGATCCCGTGCGGCAATTTGGCGGCCAGTTTCTGCGCCAGCTGCGGGTCAAGCCGCTGAGCAATGAGGCCGGGCAGCGCCTGCCCCCCGCCACGCCCAAGTACCCGGCTCAAAGCGGCCGCTGACTTGGTAATCGCCAGGGTTACGGTTTCATGCATACTGAAATTGTAATCTTCGCGTCAATGCATACATAGTGGCACTCAGCGTTTACTCAGCCGGGCCGGACATCCCACGTCCGTTGTTCGCCATTTCTCAGCCGAGGCGGATGACGGTGAAGGACTCGGCGAGGCGGCCTTCGGGGAGACCTGCCCCGGCCGCGCGCTGGGCGAACCAGTCGTGGACCCTGTTCCGCAACCCGTCCGGGTCCGGGTGCTGGCTGGTGTGCGACATCAGCGCCGCGATCTTGACGTCGAACGTGTCGGTTATGTCGACATAGTGGTTGACTTCCGGGTGCTCCATCATCCACAATTCGCCGACGCGCCAGGCCGTGAGGCCCTCGGCCTCGAGCTCGGGGAAAGCGAACGGGTTGCCCGCGGCCGGGTAGAATGCGCGGACCGTGGCCTCGGCGGTCGCCAGGTGGTCGGGATGGGACACCGCCAGGCGGGACCAGTTCCGGTCGGGCGACTGGCTGAGCAACCGCTGCGGGCGGACCTTGCGGATCACTCGGACGATGTCCCGGACGAGTTCCTTGGTCGGCTCCACCGACCCATCGTCGTACCCGAGGAAGTGCAGGTCCCGTACGCCGACGTGGCCGGCCGCGGCGGTCTGCTCGGCCCGGCGGACAGCCGGCATCTCCGAACGGTCCCGGTCTGGCTCGAACCCACCGGCCTGGCCGTCGGTGACGATGCAGTAGCTCACCTCGATCCCGGCCTTGGTCCACTTCGCGACGGTGCCGGCACCACCGAAGTCGATGTCATCCGGATGCGCCAC
>JAWWOY010001086.1:0-2909 GCA_033851195.1 Kribbellaceae bacterium
TCGTACACGATGTAGCGCTCGCCCGGACCTCCGCGTTGGCCTGCGAGGATCAGCGCGCTACCACTCCGGCTCACCCGCGGGGGACTGCTCGGCGGCCCCGATCGGCCAAGGCGATCTCGACCGAGTCCAACGCCTCGGGCACCGTCGTCGCGAGCAGCGGCAACCCGAGGTCGTCGCTTCCGACCACCAGCTGCTCGCCGATCGTGGCAAGCACCTGGCGCCACGGCTCGCCCAGCAGCACGAGCCCGGGTGTGCGCGGCTCCGTCTGCAGGGCGGCCCAGGCGCCGGTGATCTCGGCGAGCGTGCCGATCCCGCCCGCCGCCGCGACGATCGCATCCGCGCGCATCAGCTCGGCGACCCGCTCGGCGTAGCTTTCGCACCAGCGCAACTCGGTGGCGAAGGGCGAAGGGGCCAGCTCAGTCCAGCCGCGCATGGGCAGGCCGATCACCGGTGCGCCGGAGCGTCCGGCCCCCGCGCTGGCCGCGCCCATCAGGCCGCCATAGCCACCCGTCAGTAGCGTCCAGCCGCGGGCGGCGATGCCTTCGCCGAGGTCGAAGGCTTGCTGCCAGCGTGGATCCGGCGCCTCCAGGCGGGCCGAGCCGACCACTGCGACGGTCGTGGCGGCAGTCATGGCATCGCCAGAGCAGTCGAACCCACCCGACGGACGGACTCGGCCGCGATCAAGCAGGCCGCGGTCACCGACTGTCGCAACGCCGCGCCAAGCGCCAGCCCACCGGCCAACGCGCCGCAGAACGTATCGCCCGCGCCCGTCGGGTCCACCTGCTCTACCCGCGGCGCGGCCACCAAACCGTCGGCGAGCAGGGCGCCGCGCGCGCCGAGCTTGACGACCACGGCGGGGACGCCCGCGGCGTGCAGCTCGGCCAGCGATCTTTCCGGGGCGTCGAAGCCCGTCAGCGCGGCCAATTCGTCCTGGCTGGGTGCGAAGACATCCACCCGGCGGGCCACCTCCAACACCGCAGCGAGGTCGGAGCCCCAGCTCTCGTGGCTGTCCAACACGATCCGCGCGCACGGCGCGGCGGCGCGCACCGCCGCCACCAGGGGCGCCGCGACGTGCAGCGGCAGCGCGCAGAGCAACACCACCGGGGATCCGTGCAGCGAAGGTAGATCCGAGGCACACAGCGTCGGCCCGGTCGAGCGGGGGACGAAGTGCCGTTGCCCGTCGGGGCCGTAGACCAGCCAGGCGCGGGTGGTCGGCCCGTCGTAGGCGCGCAGCGCGGCCAGCGAGACGCCCAGCGGGGCCAGGTCGGCGAGCAACCCGTCCGGGGTGTCGGCGCCGTAGCGGCTCACGATCTCGGTCGGTGCGCCGGTGAGCCGACACCCGACCGAGGCATACACGGCGTTGCCGCCGAGCTGCCCCATCGCCACCTGGCCGTCCGGGTAGATCACGTCGTCGACCGTGACGTTGCCCGCCACGATCACCCGCGGTGCGCTCACAGTGCGATCCGAGGGTCGGCCATCCGCTGCAGGATGTCCACCAGCGTGTTCACCAGGACGTAGCCGACCCCAAGCACCACGGTCACCCCGGCGATGGCGGGAAAGTCGCTGTGCGAGATGGACTGTGTGGTGTAGAGCCCGATGCCGGGCCAGCCGAACACCGTCTCGATCACCACCACGCCGGCGAACATGCCGCCCACCTGCAGGCCGGTCATGGACAGCGCCGGGCCGATGCTGTTGCGCACCGCATGCCGCGCCACGACCCGCGCCTCGGACAGGCCCTTGGCCCGCGCCGTCCGGACGTATTCGGTACTCAGCGCGTCGACCAGGCTGGAGCGCAGCACCCGCCCGATCGAGACGGCAGGCAAGAGCGCAATGCAGACCCCGGGCAGCATCAGGTGCGCCGCCGCGTCGGCGAAACCCCCGAGATCGCCCTGCAGCAGTGTGTCGACGGTCAGGAAGCCGGTGGGGCCCGTCGGCGGGTCGGCCATGTCGGTGCGTCCGTTGGCGGGCAGCCAGCCCAGCCAGCTGTAGAAGAACAGCAGCCCGCCGAGGGCAAGCAGGAACGGCGGGGTGGACGCCGACGCCGTCATCAGCACCCGCAGCGGACCGGAGCCGCGCACCCGAAGCGCGGTGGCCATCCCGAGCAGGCCGCCGAGCAACAGTGCCAGCAGCAACCCGAAGATCGCCAGCTCGGCGGTAGCGGGCAGGTACTGGACCAGATCGGCGGCAACGGGGTTGCGGGTGCGCAGCGACGTGGCGAAGTCGCCGTGCGCCAGCCCGGCCAGGTAACTCGCGTACTGCACCAGAATCGGACGGTCGTAGCCAAGGGCGTGCGTCGCGGCCGCGATTGCCTCTGGGCTGGCGTTGGCGCCGAGGAAGGCGTGCACCGGGTCGGTCGGGGTGTTCTGCTGCAGCATGAAGACGGTCGCGGTGAGCAGGATGAGCACCAGCACCATCGCGCCAAGCCGCCGGGTGATCAGAGTGGTCACGAGCGTGCTCCCAACAGATCGCGCAGGCCGTCGCCCGCCAGATTGGCGATGAGGGCCAGCACCATTACCGCTATTCCGGGAATTACCGGCACCCACCATTCGGCGAGCAGATAGGGCAGCCCGCGCGCCGACATCGCGCCGAGCTCGGGGGCCGGGGAGGGCGCGCCGAGGCCGAGAAAGGACAGCGCCGCCAGCGTGAGCACCAGGTTGCCGACGTCCAGGCTCGCGGCCACCATCGTCGGCGCGACGGCACCGGGAAGCAAGTGCCGCAGCGCTATTCGTACCCGCCCCGCGCCGGCCAACCGGGCGGCCTCCAAGTGCGGGCGGACGGCCAGCGCGCGGATCTCGCCCCGCACGATCCGCGCATAGAACGGCCACCAGACGATCGAGACGGCGATCAGCGTGTGCCACAGCGACGGCCTGAGTGCGGCTACCACGCCGATGGCAAGCACCGGCCCTGGC
>JAWWOY010000346.1:0-9820 GCA_033851195.1 Kribbellaceae bacterium
CTCGTGCACCATTCAGCCATCAATCGGTCTGCACCGGGCGGCCGAGTTCGTACGACGGCTCGCGGGCCGTCGTGATTCCACCCCGGCCGCAGCTGGGCGATCCACAGCACCGGGCTGGTCGCAACCCACGCGCCGGGGTGCCGGCCTCGCACTTCCCGTGTCGACGCGCGGGGCTATCGCCTCGCACTTCCCGCCTCGACTCGCCGTGGCAGCGCGACTTGCCGTGCGAACACGCCGTACACCGCGCAACAAACCGGCCAGTCGGGGCGGTAGGTCGAGCTTTCCCGGCGCGTCGAGGCGGGAAGTGACCCCGTGCCCGAACCGCAGGCGCCACGTAGAGGTGAAACGGCCCCACGGACGCGACAGGAGAACCGCTTACTGCGCGGATTTCGGATTCGGGACAGAGTGTCCCGTGAGGGGCGGTCTCTGAGCGAGCAACTGCTGGCGGACGTCTTCGAGTTGCGGGCGACGGTGGTCGAGGTCGGCGGAGCGCCTCTGGTGGTGCCCGATCGTAGGCTGACGGGATGACCTACACCGCGAGCCGTCTCGCGGGCCTGCTGGACGGCGAGATCTCCTGGCTCTCCGTCCGCACCTCCGACGGTCTGCCCGGGGCCGACTGGGTTTCCTGCGCGGACCTGCTAGCCGAGCAGCGGGCCGGCAACGACCCGACGTACGCCTGGCGCAAACTGCTGCAGGACGAGTACGGCAAGCAGTACGGCGTCGAGCCGCCGGCGCACGTCGCCGCCATGTTCGTCCTGATGTGGTACGTCGGTGTGCCGGCACTGGTCGCGGGCCTGTCCGCCGCGCTCACCGGCGTCTCCCCGGACGTGTCCCCGCAGTCCCTGGCCTTCCGGCGCCACCCGACCGCGCACTTTCCGGCCGAGGTCGCTCTCCTGTCGGACCGGGTGATCCCGCTGAGCGAGGCCGCCGTACAGGTGGATTCGCATTGCCGGGCGTTCACCGACACCTACGAACCGGGCGTGAAGCTGAGCTCGCGGCAACGGCTCGGCGCGATCGAGGACGAGCTCCGCGCTGCGCTTCGCACACCCGAGGAGGCGCCCCACGCGGCCGCGGCGGCCGAGGCGTTCGGGTTGGCGCTGGACCAGCCGGTCCGCACCTCCTGCTGCTTCATCTACGCGCTCCCCGGCGTCGCTGCCTGCGCCGGCTGCCCCCGCGTCCGCTGACGACCCCGGACCTCCCGTGTCGACGGCCATTCTGTCGGAGCCATCCGTCAGAATGGTCGCCGTGACGAGTGGCCAGACATCTGCTGAGGAGTTGTCCCTGCAGCCTTTCGCGCACCTCAGTGTGCCCAACGCGGCGCTCTACCGGGAGGTGCTGCTGACGTTCGTCCGGGCGCGGGACCGGTTCATCGTGCACCTGCGTCCCGAGGACGTGCTGACCGATCTGGGCCGGTCGGGCGAGACCGAGCAGATCGTGGCCGCGCTGGACAAGCTGGTCGACTGGGGCAACCTGCGAGCCGACCCGGACACCGGCCGGGTGTCGACTGTGGCGGACTTCCATCGCGCCCGGTACTTGTACCAGCTGACCACGGCAGGCCAGGCGGCTGAGGGAGCCATCGCGGTCTACGAGGAGGCGATCGGCCGGCGAGGTGCGTTGCAGTCGGTCGCTCTCGAGGACATCGCCGGCCTGCTGCGATCGCTGGTCGAGTGGGCGGCCGCAGGACCGGCTCAGCTGGATCCGGCGAAGGTTCACCTCCTGTTGCTCGGGCTCGCCGAGCGGTTCGCCGGTCTCGCGGACAACGCCCAGGCCTTCATGGCATCGCTGCGCCGGGTGATCGACTTCACCGATGGTGACGTGGCTGCCTTCGTCGCCTACAAGCAGCGGCTGATCGACTACATCAACCGGTTCATTGCCGATCTGGCCAATCGTGGTGCCGAGATCGCGACCCTGCTGGACCGGCTGGAGGCGGCGGGAATGGAGGAGTTGCTGTTGGTGGCGGCCCGCCGGGAGGCCGCCGATGCCGTGCCGGATCAGCCGGAGGCGGACGGGTTCCAGGACGCATATGACTTAGCTACGGCCGATTCGCTGGCCGGCTGGCAGAACCGGTGGCGCGGACTGCGCGACTGGTTCGTGTCCGCTGGATCGAGTCACCCGTCCCAGGCCCGGCTGCTGCGAGGGGCGGCGGTGACCGCGATCACCCAGCTGATCGACACGGTGGCCGCACTCAATGACCGGCGGGCCGGCCGCTCGGATCGATCGGCGGACTTCCGGACGCTGGCGCGCTGGTTCGCTGAGGCCCCGGACGACCTGGCCGCCCACCGGCTGTGGCGGGCTGCCTTCGGGCTGACGCCGGCCCGGCACCTGACTGTCCCGATGGAGACGGCGGCGGACTGGGCCGAGAGTGAGCCGGCGCCGACCACCCCGTGGCGGGACGCGCCGCCGGTACGGATCAGCGCCCGACTCCGCAAGACCGGCTCGTACGAGCGCCGTGGCCAGACCAATCGGGTCGAAGACCGCGGTCAGCAGCGTCGGCTGCTGGCCGAGCGGGCGGACCTCGAGGCAGCGGAGGTGGCGGCAGCCAGGCAGCGGCTGACCACCGATGGGCCGGTGCTGCTGTCCGACCTCGGGGTACTCGACCCGCGCGCGTTCCGGCTGTTCCTCGGTCTGCTCGGTGACGCGCTCGCGGCCCGGTCGCCGGCGGACACCGAGGTGCGCACGGCGACCAGCGACGGAACTCTCGAGATCCGGATGACCGTGGTTCCGGAGGGCGGCGTGGTCGAGATCCGGACCGA
Organism: Kribbellaceae bacterium; assembly: GCA_033851195.1. GTDB lineage: Bacteria > Actinomycetota > Actinomycetes > Propionibacteriales > Kribbellaceae > Kribbella. The sequence continues at coordinate 2,754 of JAWWOY010000346.1, forward strand.
GGAGGGTGTGCTGCGCGGTCCGGAGCACCTCGTCGAGATCCTCGATCTCACTGCCGGTCGCCGGCCGGTGGAAGCGCTGTCGTGAACGCGATCGCCGACGAGATCGCCCTGCAGCGCCGGCGGGCGTTGCGCGCACTGCTCGCGATGCCCCTGCTGACGGCCGGTGCGGATGCCGAGGCCCTGCGGCTGGTACGCCGGCATGCTGCTGCGTTGCGCGAGTGGCTGGCGGCGGAAACCGGGTGGCGGCTGGTCGTCGACACTGAGGCGGCCCGCTTGTTCAAGACGGTTCCGCCGGGGCCTGGCGGCGCCGACAGCACCTATCCGGCCCGGGAGGGCAGGGGTAGACCGCCGTTCGGGCGCAGGCGCTACGTCCTGCTGTGCCTGGCGCTGGCGGTGCTGGATCGCGCGGACGCCCAGATCACACTGGGCCGGCTGGCAGAGGGAGTCCTGATCGCCGCCGGTGAGCCGGAACTGGCGGACGCCGGGGTGGAGTTCACCCTGAGCCGGCGCGACGAGAGAGCCGACCTGGTGGCGGTGGTCCGGCTGCTGCTGCGCTACGGCGTACTGGAGCGGGTGGCCGGCGACGAGGACGCCTACCTGAGCGACAGCGGCGACGTTCTGTACGACGTCCGGCGCCGGATTCTGGCTGCGCTGCCGACCGGGACGCGTGGTCCGTCCACGATCGTCGCGACCAGTGCCGAGGATCGGATCGCCCAACTGACCTTCGAAGCGGTGCCGGACACCGACGAGCTGCGGAACCGGGCCTTGCGCCACCGGCTGACCGGCCGGTTGCTGGACGAGCCGGTCGTCTACTACGACGAGCTTGACGACGACGAACGGGCCTACCTGGTCGGTCAGCGGCACACCATTACCCGGCGGATCGCGGAGGCGACCGGCCTGATCGCGGAGATGCGGGCAGAGGGCATCGCGATGGTGGATCCCGACGACGAGCTGACCGATGTCCGAATGCCGGAGCAGCGGACCGATGGGCATGTCACGCTGCTGGTCGCCGAATATCTGGCGGCCCGTCTCGAGGGAGGGCGTCCGGTGCCGCTCGCGGACCTGCAGGCATACGTACGCAAGATGGCCGCCGAGCATACGGCGTACTGGCGACGTGGGGTCACCGAGTCCGGTGCCGAGGTCGAGTTGTCGGCGCTCGCGCTGGACCGGCTGCGCGCGCTGCGCCTGGTCGCTGACGTACCATCCCTGCCCGCCGGGGAACCGGCTGTCGTAGCCCGCCCGGCGATCGCCCGATTCACTGTCGAGGCGCCCACCATCCGCACCAGCCCGATCTCCTGAGAGGCAATATCTCCCGTGGACGCGAGCATCCCCAGGCCACACCGGGAACGGTGGCAACCGCTGCGGATCGGGCTGGTCGACCTGTTCTACTACGACATCGAGGAGTTCCACTTCCACGACGGACGGCTGTTGCTACGGGGCAACAACGGCACCGGTAAGTCCAAGGTGCTGGCTCTGACGCTGCCGTTCCTGCTCGACGGTGACCTGTCGGCGCACCGGGTCGAGCCGGACGGCGATCGCAAGAAGCGGATGGAGTGGAACCTCCTGCTGGGCGGCAGACACCCGCATCCGGAGCGGCTGGGCTACACCTGGCTGGAGTTCGGCCGACTTGATGCGTCCGGCACAGCCGAGTACTGCACCGTCGGCGCCGGCCTGAAAGCAGTGGCCGGCCGCGGCATCGCAAGGCATTGGTTCTTCGTCACCAGCCAGCGCATCGGTCCGGAACTGTCCTTGGTGGGACCGACCCGGGTCGCCCTGAGCAGGGAGAAACTCAAGGACGCGGTGGATGGCCACGGGACGGTGTTCGACACTGCGACGGACTACCGCCGTGCGGTCGACGAAACCCTGTTCGGACTCGGGGCGCACCGCTACGAGGCTTTGGTTAACCTGCTGATCCAGCTTCGCCAGCCGCAGCTGACCAAGAAGCCGGACGAGAAGCTGCTGTCCCGAGCGCTCACCGAAGCGTTGCCACCCCTGGATCCGGCCTTGCTGTCGACCGTCGCAGACGCGTTCCGTGGCCTGGACGAGGAGCGCGAGACCCTCCGAGGCCTAGCTGAGGCGCGGGTCGCGGCGGACGCTTTCCTCGGCCACTACCGCCGCTATGCCCGCGTCGCTGCGAAACGGCAGACGACGCCGCTGCGGCAGGCGCACAGTCGCTACGAGCAGATCGGCCGCGAATTGGGGGACGCCGACAGCGCGTACGACGCGGCCACCGCGGCACTGGCTGGGGCTCAGCGGAAGCTCGCCGAGCTGGCTCAGGAAAAGGTCCGGTTGGAGGCACGGCGTACGGCGCTGCAACAGAGCCCGGAGATGCGCGATGCCGAGGCGCTGAAGACGGCCGGCCAGGAGGCGCAGCGGCTCGTTGACTTCGCCCGGTCGCGGCAGGACGACCGAAAGACCGCGCAGGACGAGGTCCGGCGGTGGGAGGCCCAGGTGGTGCGGGTCCGGCAGGCAGCCGAGACCGAGGCGGCTGCGTTGCGGACAGCGCAGGACGTCGCCCAGGAAGCCGCCGTGGCCGCGATCATCGCCGACAGCCACGCCGCGGTGATGGAAGTGCTCGTCACTGACCAGCCGCCCTATCAGGCCGCGGCCCGGGCCGGGGCAGCGCTGATCGAGCGCCAGACCTTGGCCGTTAGCCAGTTGGAGGAGCTACTCGCCGCAGCGGCCATAGCCGAAGGTGTCTTGCGGGAGGCGCGCGGCGCCGTCGACCGGATCACCGGCGAGCAGCAGACGTGTGCCGACCAAATCACCAAGGCCGAGACACTAGTCGTAGAGCGCGCCGCGGCTCTGGTCAGCGAGTACTCGCAGTATCTGGACGGAGCTGGCCACGTCGCCGTCGACGACGCCGACGGCGTACTGGCCGCACTTGAAGTGTGGGTGGAGACCCTCCACGGTCCGAACCCGGCACTGGCGGCTGTCGCCGAGGCGGTGCGTCGGGGGACGGCGGACCTGGCGCGCAGGGAGGCCGAGCTGAATGCAGAGCTGGCCTCTGCCACGGCGGAGCGGGATGCCGCGCTGGAGGAGATCGCCCGACTCGAAGCCGGTGGGCATGACGCCCCGCCGCGGCCATATCTGCGCGATCCGCAAGCTCGGGACGGCCGCCCGGGTGCCCCGTTCTGGAAGGTTGTCGATTTCAGCACCGAAGTTCCGCCCGAGCAGCGAGCGGGGCTGGAGGCGGCCTTGGAGGCGGCCGCCATCCTCGATGCCTGGATCAGTCCGGAGGGGGAGCTGTACGACGCGGAGAGCGGGGATGTTGTGGTCAGGCCCGGTGCAGCCGCACCCGCAGGTGGGCTGACCGCCGTGCTGGCGCCCGCGATCGACCGGGCCGACCCACAGGCGGCAGCGCTGACTGACGAGGCAATCACTGCAGTACTGGGCGCAATCGGTCTGGGCGACACCGACGCGGCCAGCTGGGTTGACGTCGACGGCCGGTTCAGTGTCGGCGTGCTGACCGGCTCCTGGCGCAAGCAGTCTGCTGCCTACATCGGCGAGGGAGCCAGGGAGACCGCCCGCCGGGCCCGGCTGAGTGGCTTGCGGGCGGAGCTGGCCTGGATCGATGGACGCCTCGCTGAGTTGGCCGGGGCCGCCGCCGAGTTGGCCGCCTTGCAGACCGCCCTGGCCGAGAAGGTTCGGGCCCAACCGTCCGACAACGACCTGCGTGAGGCGCATGTCAGGCTCTCCGCCGAACACGAGGCCAAGCGGCGGATCGACGACCGCCTGACTGAAGCGATGTCCCTCGCCACCCGGCGGGAAGGCGAGGCTCGATCGGCGCACGGGAAGGCTGTCGAGTTCGCCGGAGATGTCCGCTTGCCGGTGGAGCCGAGGCTGTTGGTGACTGTTCGCGGGGCGGTTGGCGACTACCGGGCCGCTGTGGCTTCGTTGTGGCCGGCCGCGCGTGCGCTCGACCGGGCCCGGCAGGACGTAGCCGGGGCGGAGGCCGAGATCGAACTGGCCACGGAACGCTACGAGAAGGCTCTGGAAGCCGCGGGGCGAGCTGCGACCGAAGCCGATACCGCCGCCGAACGTCACCGGGTGCTGCTCGAAACAGCCGGGGCCGGTGTCGAGGAGTTGTACCGCCGGCTCGACGCGGTGGCTGCCGACCTGACGGCCCGTGATGAGCAGGAGCGGTCGGCGCGCGCAAGTGAGCAGCAGGCCGTTGAAGACCGGGGCCGCGCCGATGGCCGGCGCGAGACGCTGCGAGAGGCGATCGTCTCGACCGCTTCAGAGCGCGATAACGGCATCGCCGCGCTGCGGGCTTTCACCGCGACTGGGTTGCTGGCCGTGGCCCTGCCGGACCTGGACGTGCTGGACCCGGCCGCGGACTGGCCGCCGACGCCGGCGGTCACGTTCGCCCGGACAGTCAACTCCCGGCTCGAGGAGGTCGACGACGCCGACCGGCCGTGGGAACTGGTTCAGCAACGGGTCTCGGCCGAGCACAAAGTGCTGACCGACGCGTTGTCCCGGGAAGGTCATTCGGTCGGGATGACTATCCGCGACGGGACCATTGTGGTCGACGTCCTGTTCCAGGGGCGCAAGCAGGACATTCCCACCCTGGTCGGTGGTCTGGCCTCGGAGATCGAGCAGCGGACGGCGCTGCTGTCCGCGAAGGAGCGCGAGATCCTCGAGAACCATCTCATCAACGAGGTGGCCGGCACACTGCAGGAACTGATCACCGGCGCCGAGGAGCAGGTCAGAGCGATCAACGACGACCTGGCCGAGCGCCCGACCTCGACCGGGATGCGGCTGCGGCTGGACTGGCGGGTCGCCCGGGACGCACCAGCCGGTCTGAACCGGGTGCGGGACCGGTTGCTGCGTCAGACCGCCGACGCGTGGAGCATGGACGACCGGACGGCGGTCGGTGCGTTCCTGCAGGAACAGATCAACCGCGAGCATGCCGATGACACCACCGGCGGCGGGTGGGCGGAACAGTTGACCCGGGCGCTGGACTACCGCGGCTGGCACGAGTTCGCGATCGAGCGACACCAGGACGGTCAATGGCGGCCGGCGTCCGGCCCCGCCTCGGGTGGTGAGCGGGTGCTTGCCGCCTCGATCCCGCTGTTCGCCGCGGCCTCGTCCTTCTACACCTCGTCGGGCAATCCGCACGCACCGCGAATGATCGCCCTGGACGAGGCGTTCGCAGGCGTCGACGACGACTCACGGGCCAAGTGCCTCGGTCTGCTGGCGGCCTTCGACCTGGACGTGGTGATGACCAGCGAACGTGAGTGGGGCTGTTACCCGCAGGTGCCCGGCCTGGCGATCGCCCAACTGACGCGGCGGGATGGGATCGACGCCGTCCTGGTCACCCCCTGGCGCTGGAACGGGATCGAGCGCGAGTCGGTCCCACGTCCGGCACCGTACCTACCGCAGCGGCCAGGGCCGGACCTGCCGGCCGACGAGGACGTGTTGTTCGGATGATGACCGGGCTGTTCCGATGATGGAGGGCAACCCGTCCATCGATCCTGACCGGCTCCGGCGGATGCTAGGGCCCCCGCAGTTGGCCTGGCTGCTCGACCGGATCCGTCGCAGGTTGGAGCTGGACAAGCCGTTGACCGGCCCGGTCACCCTTGCCAACGCGACCCGGGAGCAGCGCAGAGCGATCGAGCGGTTGCTGGGCCGTCCGGCCGGAGCCGGGGTGTCGTTGACGGTGTCCCTTGATGACGTCGATGCCGTTCTCCGCACCAGTGGAGCGGCGCCGGACGGTCTCGAGATGGCGGTACCGATCCTGCTCGGAGCCGTCCCGAGCAGAGCTGCGCGGGCCGCTGCCGAGAGCTCTGCGTGGTCCCTGGTTCACGCGCCGCTGAACGAATTGGTGGGGCGGCGGCCCGAGCTGGCCTCGTGGCGCGGCTGGCTGGACTCGACCGGCCTACTGCGCAGGCTGGCACCTGAACCAGGCCCGGCGGTCGAGTTGGTAGCCCAGTTGGTCAGGGTGCTCGAGGCGTTGCCCTCGGACGGGGTGGCATTTGGCCGGCTCGCCGCAGCGGCCACCGGTACGGCGCACGGGTTGGACGACGGCCGGCCACTGGCCACGCTCGCGCTGGGGGCGGCCAGAGCGATCGCCGGAGGTTCGCCGACTGGTGACGGGTCTGCCGCCGGCCGCCGGGAGGCCTGGGCAGCGGTTGGTGTCCATCGCGACGAGCTCTCCTCGTCTGTGCTGTGCCTGGGACTGCCCGGCAGTACCGATACCGTTACCGGGCGGATTCTCGCCCTGGGCAGGGAGGCCGGCGAGCCTGCCGTGCTGACCCTGCGCCAACTCGGTCGGGAGCGGTCCGGCCTCGGCGTCGGTGCGGACCGCGTGTGGCTCTGTGAGAACCCGATCGTGCTGGCCTCCGCAGCCGACGAACTGGGGTCGCGCTGCCCGCCGCTGGTCTGTGTGAACGGCCAGCCGTCGGTCGCCGTCCAGCGCCTGCTCCGGCAACTGGACGCCGAGGGGGCCCGCTTCAGCTATCACGGGGATTTCGACTGGGGCGGACTGCGGATCGCCAACGGCCTGGAAGAACAGATCAGCTGGTCACCCTGGCGGTTCGACGCTGGTGCCTACCATGCCGCCCGTACGACCGTGTGCGGCGGCGAGCTGAGCGGGCGGCCGGTCGCCGCAGCCTGGGATCCGGAGCTGCGCCCGGCGCTGGAGCGCCACGGCGTACGGATCGAGGAAGAGCACGTGCTTGCCGATCTATTGGGCGATCTGGCGGCTGACTCGCGCTAGCCGGAATATTGTCGGTGCCGTTCTGCACTATGGTCGGTATGACTCTGATGCATTGTCGGACGGTGCCCGTGCCACAGAGCATGTCACCGAGCAGAAACCCGCTATTCGTTGAGCGTCCTTCCGGGCCGGGCTACGTTCGTAAGCAAGATGGTTGAGTCCCGGCAGGATCTCGCGACCACGATCATCGGCTCCCGCGTGGAGGCCGAGGGGTTCGTGGCGATGGTCTGCTTCAAGCACGGGCCGCCGCGGTTACACGGTGTCGAGCTGGAGTGGACCGTGCATTACGCGGACGACCCGCGCCGGCCGCTCGACGCCACCGTTCTCAGCAAGGCCCTCGGCGTGCATG
>JAWWOY010001052.1:0-5832 GCA_033851195.1 Kribbellaceae bacterium
CATCGCGATACCGGCGAACCTCGACGTCACCTCCTTGTCGACCTTGTCGAAGCCGACCGAGGAGCCGATGTCCTTGTAGACGTCCTCCAACTCGCCGGCGGACTCGGCCGTGTAGGCCTTCCCTCCGGTGATCTCAGCGACGCTTTTCAGCTCGGCCCGGTCCGGTGGCACCCGCTGCCGGATGCCGTCCATCTCGATGAAGCCGGAGTCGGTGCCGAAGGTGATCGTGTAGACGGGGATGTTCTTCGCCTTCGCCGCCTGCGCCGCCTCCTGCGCGGTTCGTCCCACTGTCCGCTTCCCGTCGGACAGCAGCACGATCCGGCCCGGTGCCGGATCGTTGGGGTGCGCCGGGTCCGGCGGCACCTGGGTGAGCGCCTGCAACGAGGTGAAGATGCCCTCGCCGGTGGCGGTCGACTCGGCCAACTGCAGGGTGTCGACTGACCGCAGCACGGTGGCCCGGTCAGTGGTCGGCGGCACGATGATGGACGCCGTACCGGCGAAGTTGACCAGGGCGACGTTGAATTTGGTGGGCAACTGGTTGATGAAGTTCTTCGCCGACCTCTTCGCCGCCTCGAGCCGGTTCGGGTCGACGTCGGTGGCCATCATCGACAGCGAGACGTCGATCGCGACCACGATGGTGGCCCGCTCCCGCGGCACCTTGACCTCGGCCTTCGGCTGCGCGAACGCCACGATGCAGGAGGTGGTGGCGAACAGCGCCAGTACGACGGCCAGGTGGCGGCGCCACTGCGGACGGCGGGGCGCGACCCGGTCCAGCAGGGCGATGTTGGTGAAGCGCAGTGCGTACTGGGACCGGCGGTGCTGCAGAAAGATGTATCCCGCGACGACCAGCGGGATGAACAGCAGGAACCACAATCTGGCCGGAGACAGGAACTGCATCAGCGAGCCACTCCCTTCGGCGGTTGGTGCAAGCGAGGCGCGACTCGCCGATATGCGAGCACGAACCGAACGGTATCGGCGACCCAGTCCCGATCGGTCCGGAGCACGAGATGCCCCGCACCTACCCTACGGAGTGCGGTGCGAGTTCGTTCCCGCTGTGCCAGGGCGGCCGCTGCGTACTCCTCGCGGACCCGGCGCTTGCGGGTGTCTATCTCGCGGATCGCGCCGGTTTCCGGGTCGCCGATCATGACGACGCCGATGTTCGGCAGTTCCAGCTCGCGCGGATCGACGATCTCCACCGCGAGCACCTGGTGCTGCGCGGTCAGCTTGCGCATCGCGCGCTCCCAGGACGGCTCCAGCCGGCTGTCGATCTCGCCGTCCTCGGGGGTCAGGAAGTCGGACACGATCACCCGCAGGCCGCGCTTGCGCTGAGTCCTGGCCATCGAGTCGACCGCGCCGGCCAGGTCGCTGCGGGCCTGGCGCTCACCGTTGTCCGTCTCGGCCAGCAGCGCCCGGAGCAGCCCGTACAGTGCCAGCCGGCCGGATCGCGCGGGCCAGCGTCGCAGGGCTGAATCGCGCAGCATCAGCCCGCCGAAGCGGTCCCCGAGCCGATGGGTGAGGAATCCGATCGTCGCCACCGCCGCGACCGCCAGTTCGCGCTTCTCCAACTGCGACGTACCGAAGTCCATCGAGGCGGACAGGTCGACCAGCGCCCAGGTCTCCAGCTCGCGGTCGGCGATCAGGTCGCGCACGTGCGGCACCGTCGTACGGGCCGTGACGGCCCAGTCCATCCGGCGGACGTCGTCGCCCACCTGGTACTCGCGGGCCTCGGCCAGCTCGGTTCCCGGACCGGGCAGGAGCCCCAGGTGCTCGCCGTGCAGGTAGCCCTCGAGCCGGCGGACCACCGTCAGCTCGAGCCGGCGCAGCGCACGCTCGGGGGCGAGCTGCGAGATCGTCATCGCAGCCCGGGGATCTCGTCGGCCGGCCATGATCAGACGAATTCCGGCCGGCCGCCGCCGAGTTCGTTGCCGTCCCGCCAGACCGGCTGCGGCGGCGGCACCGTGGCCAGGATGCGCTCCACCACGGCGCGCGGGTCGATGTTGTCCGCGACCGCGTCGAAGGTGAGGCCGAGCCGGTGGCCCATCACGTCCAGCGCGATGGTCTGGATGTCGCTCGGCAGCAGGTAGTCGCGGCCGCGGATCAGCGCGAGCGCGCGGCCGGCCGAGACCAGGCCGAGGGTGGCCCGCGGGCTGACGCCGAGCTCGATGATCGGCTCCAGGTCAGGCAGGTGGAAGTCGGCCGGGGTCCGGGTCGCCATCACCAGGCGGACGGCGTACTCGGCGACCAGGTTGTGTACGAAGACCTGCTCAGCGGAACGTTGCAGTTCCATGATGGTCTCCGGCTGCAGCACCTGGCGCGCCTGCGGCGGGTCGACGCTCATCCGCCGGAGGATCTCGAACTCCTCGTGCCCGCGCGGGTGCGGCACGTCGATCTTGACCAGGAACCGGTCCCGCTGCGCCTCCGGCAGCGGGTAGACGCCCTCGGACTCGATCGGGTTCTGGGTCGCGATCACGATGAACGGCCTCGGCATCGGGAAGGTCTGACCGCCGATCGAGACCTGCCGCTCGGCCATCAGCTCCAGCATCGCCGACTGCACCTTGGCCGGGGCCCGGTTCACCTCGTCGGCGAGCACGAAGTTCACGAAGGTCGGGCCGAGCTCGATGTCGAACGCCTCGCGGGTCTGCCGGTAGATCCGGGTGCCGACGATGTCGGACGGCACCAGGTCCGGGGTGAACTGGATCCGGGCGAAGGAGCCGCCGACCACCGACGAGAAGGTCCGCACCGCCAGCGTCTTCGCGACGCCGGGCACGCCCTCGAGCAGGCAGTGACCCTTGGCCAGCAGCGACACCATCAGGGTCTCGACCATGTGCTCCTGGCCGACGATGACGCGCTTGACCTCACTGAGGGCTTCGCCGACGAGGTGCGACTGCTGAGCCACCGAAGCGGTGGTTTCGGTCATGCCTGTGTCCTTCCGGGGTCCGGGTGGCCGGACCGTGTGCGCTCGGGAACTTCCACATTCCATCAGATCCCTGGGTCGGCCGACGAGCACACCCTGCCCCAGGTCACTCCTATCCTCCTCGGCCTGACAAATCGGACATCGGTAACGGCGGCCGCCGGGTTTAGGCGACAGTGTTACCGGTGGTGTGGTGGGATTGACCTGATGACCGCGACCGACTCCCGACCCGTTGCCGTACCGGCGCAGGCGATCCCGGCGACGCTGCCGCTGCAGCCGGAGGATCCGCCGCGCGTCGGCGACTTCTGGTTGCGTTCACGGCTGGGGGCCAACGCGGCCGGCTATCTGTACGCGGTCAGCGACGACAGCGGCCGCGAGGCCGTCGTCGCGATCATGACCGAGGGTTCCGCGGACGACGCCGCGGCCAGGGACCGGTTCGTCTGGGCGGTGGATCAGCTCCCCGAGGACGCCGTCCTGGCGCACAACGACGAGGACGACGACGACCTGGCGCTGTGGGTGGCGCTCGGCCCGATCCGGGAGGACGACGGCTCGAGCTCGGCCACGGACGAGCGGCAGCTCGCCGAGCGTCGCGGTGAGGACGTGCTGTCGGCCGTCCTGATGGACCGCATCCCGCACATCGGGCGGTTGCGCGGCCCGGACTTCCGGCATCACTGGGAGAACCGCCGCCGCCCCGGGTTGTTCCGGATCTGGCCGTTGCCCTGGCCCGCGGTGCTGCGTCCGGCTTCCAGGGTCGCGCTGATGCTGTCGCTGCTGACGATGGTGCTGCTGATGCTGGCGGCGATCCTGATCGCCTGGCTACTGTTCCGGAACCAGCCCCATGTCGACCCGGGTCCCGTGATCCCGACACCGACCGGCACCCAGACGGTGACGGTCACCCCGACCACGCCACCGCCGGGCACGGTGAACCCGACGACCGGACCCGGCACTCCGTCCACCAGGCCTTCGCCGACCCCGCCGACGCCGGGTGGCACCGTGACCGGTCCGTTCCCGACCACCTCACCGGGTGGCACCACCAGCCCGAGCAACCCGAACGACCGTTTCTGAGGTTCGTCACCGAACGTCGGCCAGCTTCTGCAGTTCCGCGTCTCGCCAGAGGTCGTCCGGAACAGGTTTGCGGACCAGGGCAGCATGAGCGCGGATCTCGGCCGCGCTGGCGGCGCCGATCAGCACCGAGGTGACCGCGGGGTGCCTGCCGGGGAAGGCAAGAGCCGCCTGCGGAAGCGACACGCCGTACTGTTCGCAGATCGCGGCGATCCGGCGGGCGCGGATGCCCACCTCGTCAGTCGCCTCCTGGGTTTCATCGGTCTGCAGGATCTGGCCGGTCAGTACGCCGGCCGCGATCGCCGCCACGCCGCGGGCCTGACACCGATCCAGCAGGGGCACACCGGACTGGTCGAGCAGCGAGTACTGACCGGCGACCAACACCACGTCGACCTCGGTGTCGCGCACGAACCGATCAAGCGACTGCCAGTCGTCCATCGCGACACCGACCGCCCCGATCACGCCCTGTTCACGCAGTTCGTGCAGGACCGGATAAGTCTCCTCGATAGCCTGCTGCCAGTGCTCGCCGGAATCGTCGATGAACACCAGGTCGACCGATTCGAGAGCCAGTCGCTCCAGGCTCGCGGCCAACGATCGCCGGATCCCGGCCTGGGAGAAGTCGACTTGGTACTCGCCAGTCCTGCCGACTTTTGTGGACAGCAAGTATTGGGCGCGCGAGTACTTGGCGAGCGCCATCCCGAGGCGTTGCTCGGAGCGGCCGGCGCCGTAGTGCGGCGCGGTGTCGAAGAACCTGATGCCGGCCCCGTACGCCGCGTCGACCGCGGCGACGGCCTGTGGGTCGGCGTCCGGGCCCCACAGCTCGCCGATCGGCGCGCCGCCGAGGCCGAACCGGGGCGGGCGGAACCTGAACCGTGGCGTGTCGGCCTTGACCGAGCGGGCGGCCGGGCCGCGGCCAGGTGCGGTCATCGGGCTCCTCCCATCCCTGGTCGGCATCACTACCAGGATCGGGGTAATGCGAGATCTTCGCTACCTCGACGGGCGACTCAGCGGCCCGAGTCGTACAGGCTCTTCACCTCGGTCGCGGTCAGAGCCCGGTCGAACAGGTGGACCTGGTCGACCGTGCCGTCGAGGAAGTCGACCGGGTTACCGCCGAACTTACCGCGGCCGATCACCGTGTTGCCGGTCGACGTCGCGTCCAGGCTGCAGGCGCTGCGGGTCGCGACCAGCTCACCGTCGAGGTAGAGCTTCAGCTCGCCCCTGGCCGCATCCCGGACGCCGGTCAGGTGGTACCACTGGCCGACGTTCGGCTTGACCGGCGCCAGTGCCCGCTGGCCGACGAAGCTCATCGCGAACCGCTGGTCCTGGCCCGAGTACTGGAGAAAGAACGCGCTGTCCCGATCGCCGTCCTGGCTGACCACGGTCTGGAAGGCGCCGTCGACCTTGTTCAGCTTCACCCAGGCCGTGGCGGTGTAGTTGCCGCTGGTATCGAGCAGGCCGGCGCCGGTGTCGATGAACTGGCCAGATCCATTCAGGGCAACGCCGTTGCCGTTCTTGCCCGGGGTAAAGACTGCGCCACCTGCCAAGGTCGCATCGTTGTTGCCGACGGCATCGTTCGCCGTGGTGCCGGTGGTTTCGTCGAGCGGGTAGAAGTGGATGCCGTCGACACCTGGGGTGCCGGGTGGCGGGGTCGGGCCAGTGGTGCCGGTGCCGTCGGCGTTGCGGATGATCGACTCGTTCACCGCCCGCACCTGGGCCGTGTCCATCTTGGCCACCTGGCGGTCGTAGGTGAAGAAGCCGTTCAGTTCGCCCTCGACATCGGTGATCTGGGTGTAGACCGAACCGCTGATGCCGCAGGAGTTGGCGGACCGCAGTACGTCGCGCTGGTTCTCGACGTACCG
>JAWWOY010000244.1:0-9351 GCA_033851195.1 Kribbellaceae bacterium
CCTTGAGGGGCGAGCAACAGCGGTTGTTCGCCAACATGCGGACCGTCGGAGTGGCGGTCACCTATCGGCGGGCCGAGCCTTGGAACGACTACGAGGCGATCCAGCGGTTCGGCCCGGAGACCGGGACTTTCCGGGTGAGCATGCGGTACCAGCTCTCCGGTACGAGGCTGCCGCAGGCGGCCACGGACGTCGGGTACACGTTCACCGTGCGGTCGGGGCGGCTCTATCTGGTCGATGACAGTCACCTGAACGAGCAACTCGGGGCCGGGCGGATGCCGTGGGACTTCGGCCCGGTCAAGGTGATCCGGCGGCCGGGCGCGATGGTGATCGTGTCTGCGGGCGAGGACGCGCTCGGTCAGCGGATCGCGGCGGACACTGTTCAGGTGGCGAAGCGCGTCCGCAAGCTCTGGCGGGGGCCGCTGCAGCGCGTGCCGGTGATCGTCGCGATGACCGATCGGCGGGTGCTGACCGGGATGCCGCCGACTCTGGACGGGGATGAGCCGGCGGTGGTGGAACCGATGCCCAGCCCCGCGATCGACGGGCAACCGGTCGGCGGCTGGGTCGTGGTCAAGCCGGACAAGCGGCAGTCGTTCGACCGGGTCGAACTGACACATGCGCTGGTGCACCTCCTGCCGGTGCGACTCGGGGACGAGGCGCCGCGGTGGCTCGCCGAGGGCCTGGCCGAGTACGCCGGCAACCAGCAGCAGGTGCTCGCCGGCAAGAAGACCGAGGTGGCCCAGGAGCGCAGCGTGGTCAGCAAACAGCTGGGCTCGCTGACCGCGCTACCGGCGGACGACGCGTTCAGCGGTGCGAACAGCACGGCCAGCTATAACATCAGCTGGCTGGCGGTCGAGCATCTGATCAACGAGGTGGGCACTGCCCGGGTCACCCACTTCTACCTGGAGGTCGCTCGCCGGGGCTACTCGCCGACCGTCCGCGATCGGCTGATGAAGGAGGAGACCGGCTTCACCGAGAAGGACCTGGTGGCGTCCCTGCGGAGTCTGGCCGGCTGACCCGACTTCGGCCCGATTCGGATCCGGCCCCGCAGCGCCAGTACGCTGGCGCCGGACAGCACTGGAACGACAGGGCCCGAATTCCGAGGGAACCCGAGGAGAAGACCGCGTGACTTCCCACCGTCCTGCGGCGGTCATCATCATGGCCGCCGGATTGGGGACCCGGATGAAATCCGCCACCCCCAAGGTCCTGCACGAGATCGGCGGGCGCAGTCTCGTCGGGCACGCGGTGGTGACCGCCCGTGCACTCGCGCCGGAGCATCTGGTCGTTGTCGTCGGCACCGGCCGGGATCAGGTCGAGGCCCATCTGGCCGAGATCGACCCGGACGTCCGCACTGCCTTCCAGGAGCAGCAGTTGGGCACCGGGGACGCCGTACGCGCCGGGCTCACCGCCGTACCGGAGCTGGACGGGGCGATCGTCGTCACTTCCGGCGACGTGCCGCTGCTGCGGGCCGAGACGCTGCAGGAGTTGCTCGCCGAGCATCAGAGCAGCGGGAACGCCGTCACCGTGCTGACCGCGCGAGTACCGGACCCGACGGGCTACGGGCGCATCCTGCCCGGCGAGGACGGCAGTGTCGCCGGCATCGTCGAACACAAGGACGCCAGTCCGGAGGAGCGCCAGATCGACGAGATCAACGCCGGTATCTACGCGTTCGACGCGGCCACGTTGCGTGACGGGCTGAGCCGGATCAGCACCGACAACGCGCAGGGTGAGCTGTACCTGACGGACGTGCTGGCGATCGCCCGTAGCGACGGCAAGCGGGTCGGTGCCTATGTCACGGAGGACGCGATGCAGACCGAGGGAGTGAACGACCGGGTCCAGCTGGCCACGCTCCGCGCCGAGCTGAACCGCCGCACCCTCGACACCTTGATGCGTCGCGGCGTCACCGTGGTCGACCCGAACACCACCTGGGTAGACAGCACCGTGACACTCGAGCAGGACGTCACGCTGCTGCCGAACACCCAGTTGCATGGCGCCACCACCGTCGCCACCGGGGCCACGATCGGCCCGGACACGACGCTCACCGACGTACAGGTCGGGGGTGGCGCGACGATCATCCGCTGCCACGGTTCGGGGGCCGTGATCGGCGCCGGCGCCTCGGTCGGTCCGTTCGCCTATCTGCGACCCGGTACGACGCTGGGCACCAAGGGCAAGATCGGCACCTTCGTGGAAACCAAGAACGCGGCGATCGCGGACGGAGCGAAGGTGCCGCACCTGACCTATGCCGGTGACGCCACCATCGGCGAGGGCGCGAACATCGGCGCCGGCACGATCTTCGCCAACTACGACGGCGTGAACAAGCACCACACCACGATCGGCCGGCACTGCTTCGTCGGCAGCAACTCGGTGCTGATCGCGCCGCGGAACCTCGGCGACGGCAGCTACGTGGCAGCCGGTTCAGCGCTCACCGACGACGTCGAGCCGGGCCAGATCGCCGTGGCGCGGGGTAAGCAGCGCAACGTTCCGGGCTGGGTCGCCCGCAAGCGTGCCGGAACCAAGGCCGCCCAGGCAGCCGCCGACGCGTCGGGTGACACTGGCCTCAACGCACAACGGGAGGCGCGGCCATGAGCGGGAAGAAGCGGACGACCGAGAAGAAGACGACCGAGAAAAATCTGATGGTGTTCTCCGGCCGGGCCCATCCCGGGCTCGCCGAGGAGGTCGCCGACCAGCTCGGTGTCGGGCTGGTCCCGACCTCGGCGTACGACTTCGCCAACGGCGAGATCTACATCCGGTACGAGGAGTCCGTCCGCGGCAGCGACGCGTTCGTGATCCAGAGTCACACCGCGCCGATCAACCAGTGGATCATGGAGCAGCTGATCATGATCGACGCGCTGAAGCGGGCGTCGGCCAAGCGGATCACGGTGGTGCTGCCCTTCTACGGCTACGCCCGGCAGGACAAGAAGCACCGCGGCCGGGAGCCGATCTCGGCCCGGTTGATGGCGGACCTGTTCAAGACCGCAGGGGCCAACCGCCTGATCTGCGTCGATCTGCACACCTCGCAGATCCAGGGCTTCTTCGACGGCCCGGTGGACCACCTGATGGCGCTGCCGATCCTGACCGATCACGTGCGGGTCAGGTACGGCGACCAGCAGCTCGCGGTGGTCTCGCCGGACGCCGGCCGGATCAAGGTCGCCGAGCAGTGGTCGGCCCGGCTGAACAACGCGCCACTGGCCTTCATCCACAAGACCCGCGACATCGACCGGCCGAACGAGACCGTCGCCAACCGCGTCGTCGGTGAGGTCAGGGGCCGGGTCTGCATGCTGGTCGACGACATGATCGACACCGCGGGCACCATCACCAAGGCCGCCGACGCGCTGATGGCCGAGGGCGCCGCGGGCGTGGTCATCGCTGCCACGCACGCGATCCTGTCCGGCCCGGCGGTCGATCGGCTCAAGAACTGCCAGGCCAGCGAGGTGATCGTCACCAACACGCTGCCGATCGCCGCCGAGTGCCAGTTCGACAAGCTCAATATTCTGTCGATCGCGCCGATGATCAGCCAGGCCATCCGCGAGGTCTTCGAGGACGGCTCGGTCACCAAGCTCTTCGACGGCCGCGCCTGACCAGTCAGTAAACGGGTTGGCCGTAGTCCCGCAGGACGAAGGGCGGGATCCTGTCGATCACTCCGTTCATCGCTTCCAGCCGGGCGAGCACGTCCGGCAGGGTCCAGAGGCCAGTGCCCCAGGAGACGAGCACGTTGCCGGCCAGTTGCCAACGCAGGCCGGGGTTCACCAGCATCCACTCCATCATCCGCGGGTGCAGCACGGCCGAGGCGCCGTACGCCCGCGCCTTGAGGAAGTCGCGGCGCCGCGCGGCGAGGTACAGAACGAGCGCGATGACGGCGACGATCGGGACGATCGCGACCGCCAAGATGACGATCAGCGCAACTGAGGACACCCCGGGAATCTACTGCCCAGAAAGGGCAGGCTGCTGGAACTCCCGGATTACGGCGTACAGGACCAGGACGATCGCGGCAGCGATCGCGGACGAGAGGATGCGTAGATCGGCCGGTGGCAGGTACATCAGATAGTGGGCAGCTCCCGAGCCGCCGCGATCGGCTGTCGGAATCGGCTGGCCGGTGCGCTCCGCCCGTCGGTGCGCCCACAACAAGTAGTGGAGGTAGCAGGTCAGCGAGGCGTACTGCACCAGCAGTGGCACGGGCAGCAAGCTAACGCGCCGGGGCAGCCAGAATGCGGCCACGACGGTCAGCACATCGGCGAGGTAGAAGTACCGATCGTGCATTGCTGGCAGCAGGTACGGCGTCAGCAGCGCCGACAGCGTGCTGATCAGCAAGATCCGCGTCGGTGTGAGCTCCACACGTCGCCGGGCGGCGAAGACGACGAGGCCGAGCAGGATCACCCCGGCCACCAAGGCGGCTATGTATTTGAGCAAGCCATTGGGACCGATTGGCGCGTAGTTGTAGATCGTCGGGGCGTTGATGCTGAGCTGGTTGTGGCTATGAGCCTGGTACGCGTAGATCAACAGCAGCCGCTGAGGCTTGGCTCCCAATAGCAGAGCCGGTACGTCGAGAAGCAGGTACACCGCAGGTATCGCCAGCAGGGCCTGCCAACGGAGCCACCGCCGCAGGGAGAACAACAACAATGCCGGGAAGAGGAAGACGATCTGCAGCTTGAACGCCAAGGCGAGACCCAAGAGCACGCAGGCTCTCCAGTCTCTCCTCAGCAACAGGTAGTAGAGCCCGCCCGCGGCCAGGGCGGCATACGTGGCGTCGGCCTGGCCCCACATCGCCCCGTTGAGCACGACGGTCGGCAGGAGCAGCACCACCAGAGCACCCGTCGGCGCAATCCAGCCACTCGGGTACCGAAGGCCGAGCATGCGGTAGACGTACCACCCGAGCATGACCTCGAAGATGGCGGAGATCAGCTTGACGGTGACCAGCGGTGACAGCGGAAGATAGCTGGCTGCGGCCATCAGATACAGGTACGGCGCGTTGTAGTTCGAGAAGCCGTACCGAAGGGCGCGGAAGCCGCCATGCTGGTCTATGAAGGCGGCCCAGGGAGCCAGGAAGCGCTGGTAATCCGGTGACTGGTAGTCGACGAAGGCCAGCCTGACTAGGGCCGCCACCACCAGCAGCACGACGAGAATTGCCGGCTGCCATCGAGCACGAGCAGGCGTGCGCGCCCTCGTCAGTGTCACCTGGGATCCCCCGCGTCGACAGTTGTCACTCACCTATATGACGACCGAGGCGGGCGAAAGTTTCTCCGTGATCGCTAAAAGATCCCCGGACGGTCAGAACGGATTTCCCGTCTTGGGCCGGTGGTGGGTAGACTATTTAGGTTGCCTCGGCGAGGGACGCCCCCCGGTAACTGGCGGGCGCGGCTCCGTGATCGACGCGGTGGTTCGTTGCCTGACGCCTTTTCCGGGGAGTCAAGACGCGCCTACTGAGGCCAGCAACCGGCTCCACCACTGACAACAGATCACCGCAACGCACTTGAGGAGTTCATCTCGTGGCCGAGGTCAAGATCCAAGCCGAGTCGCGCACGGAGTTCGGCAAGGGTGCTGCCCGCCGTATCCGTCGGGACCACAAGGTGCCCGCCGTTCTGTACGGCCACGGCACGGACCCGGTGCACATCACGCTGCCCGGTCACGACACCATGCTGGCGCTGAAGACCGCCAACGCGCTGCTGCTGATCGAGGTCGAGGGCACCGACAGCCTGCTCGCGCTGCCGAAGCAGGTCCAGCGGGACCCGATCAAGGGCACCATCGAGCACGTCGACCTGGTCATCGTGAAGCGCGGTGAGAAGGTCCAGGTCGAGATCGCCGTGCACGTCGAGGGTGAGGCCATCAGCGGCACCCTGGTCGTCACCGAGGCCCAGACCATCCTGGTCGAGGCCGAGGCCACCCAAATCCCCGACGGTGTCACCGTGTCCGTCGAGGGCCTGGACGCCGGCGCCCAGATCCACGCTTCCGACCTGACCCTGCCGCAGGGCACCACGCTGGCCATCGAGCCGGACACGCTGATCATCAACGTGACCGCGGGTGCCACCGCCGAGCAGCTCGAGGCCGAGCTGGCCACGGCCGAGGCCGACGCGGGCATCGAGCGCGACGAGCCGACCGCCGCAGAGGCTGCGACCGCGGGCGTGTCCGGCGAGTAGGTAACCTTTCTGCAGTCCCACATTCACTAGGAGGCCGGGGTCCGTGGCGGACGACGTGTGGTTGGTCGTCGGGCTGGGGAATCCCGGCCCTTCCTATGCCAGGACAAGGCACAACGTCGGCCAGATGGTGGCCGACGAGCTGGCCAGCCGCACGGGCAGCGGCTGGAAATCAGCCAAGCAGGCCAAGGCCGACCTCGTCGAGACCCGGATCAGCGGGCAGCGGGCCGTGCTCGCCAAGCCCCGGTCGTACATGAACGAGTCCGGTGGTCCGGTTGCCGGCCTGCTCAAGTTCTTCAAGGTCGAGCCGGCCACGCTGATCGTGATCCACGACGAATTGGACATCGGCTACGGGACCCTGCGGGTGAAGTTCGGCGGCGGAGACAACGGCCACAACGGGCTGAAGGCGATCACGAAGTCGCTGGGGCCCGACTATCTGCGGGTGCGGTGCGGGATCGGCCGGCCGCCGGGGCGGATGGATGTAGCGGCGTTCGTGCTGAAGGACTTCTCCTCCGCCGAACGCAAGGAGCTGGACTGGTTCGTGGACCGGGCGGCGGATTCGGTGGAGGCGCTGATCTCGGAGGGCCTGGAGCGGGCGCAGACCACCTACAACAGCTGACGCGACAGGTGACGACGGTTGACCGAGGGGCAGGTTTTGGCCAAGGATCGCCCGCATGGTCAAACGGAGCCGTTCCCGCCGCACCGCCGAGGGCGCCTTCGGGCTGCTGCTTCTCGGTAAGGTCCTGTTGCTGTCCGCGCTGGTGCTGCTGATCCTCACCGCGGGGGTGTGGACCTCCTGGAAGACCGCCCAGCACGTGATGCTCACCAAGGGGCGGGAGCAGGGCACGATGACGGTGTCGGCCTGCGGGGAGACCACCTGCACCGGCCCGTTCCTGCCGAAGGACGGGCAGGGCACCGTCCGGGGGAAGGTGACGATCGACAAGTCGGTCACCCACCGCACCGGCGAGCAGATCCCGGTCGCGGTCGAGCCCGGCACGTCCACGGTCGTACGCACCGGGCTCGCCGGCGTGCTGCACGCCTGGATCCCGCTGGGCGGCGCGCTGGTGCTGGCCGCCCTGGTGCTGGCCGGCGGCCTGCGGTTGCGCCGTACGGCCTGGGGCGCCGGACTGGCCGGGGGCGGGCTGCTGGTGGCGGCGTTCCTGGCGTTGTAAGAGGCCGCGCGAATAGGTGAGGTGGGTGAAGGAGTGTGTCGAGAGCCGGGTCTGGCAAGGCGGCAGGGGGACGTCGTCGACCGACGACAACGCCGCCAGGCGAGAGCCATCGGCACGCGACACCGCCCCAACTATTCGCGCGGCCTCTAAGATTCAGCCGTCCGGCGATTGAGGACAGACGGAATGACGAACGGGCCCGCAGCCGCCGATGCGCCTGGTCACGGCGTCGGCGGCGGCGGGCCCGGTGTTCTGTGAGTGCAGGTCACCCCGTGTTGCGGAGGCCGGCCGCCACGCCGTTGACCGTCAGCAGGAGGGCGCGGGCCAGCAGCGGGTCCGGCTCCTCGCCGCGGGCGGCGGCTTCGCGCTGGCGGTGCAGCAGGGCGACCTGGAGGTACGAGATCGGGTCGAGGTAGGCGTCGCGGATGTGGAAGGTCTGCCGCAACGCCGGCTGGCCCTCCAGCAGTTCGTTCTCGCCGGTGATCCGCAGGACTTCCTCGACGGTGAGCGCGTGCTCGGCCTTGATGACGTCGAAGATGTGCTTCAGCTCGTCGGGGACGAGCGTGTCGACGTAGTGCTGGGCGATCCGCAGGTCCGTCTTGGCCAGCGTCATCTCGACGTTGGACAGGAAGTTGCGGAAGAAGTGCCACTGCTCGTGGGCTTCGGTGAGCTCCTGCTCGAGTCCCGCCTCGCGGGCCGCCTTCAGGCCCGACCCGACGCCGAACCAGCCCGGCACGATCTGCCGCGACTGGGTCCACCCGAACACCCACGGGATGGCCCGCAGTCCGTCCAGACCCGCGCCGGAGTCCGGGCGGCGGGACGGGCGCGAGCCGAGGTGCAGCTCCGCGAGCTGGTCGACGGGCGTCGAGGCGAAGAAGTACGACGGCAGGTCCGGGTCCTCGACCAGGCGCCGGTACGCGGCGTGCGCGGCGTCCGAGACGACGTCCATGGCGGCGTCCCAGCGGGCCAGCGCCTCGTCGGACTGGCGGGGCGCGGTGTGCAGGGCGGAGGCCTGCAGCGTTGCCGCGACGGTCAGTTCGAGGTTCTCCCGGGCCAGCGACGGGATGAGGTACTTGTCGGAGATGACCTCACCCTGCTCGGTGACCTTGATCTCGCCCTCCAGGGTGCCCCAAGGCTGGGCGAGGATCGCGTCGTGCGACGGGCCGCCGCCCCGGCCGACGGTGCCGCCGCGGCCGTGGAAGAGCCGGAGCCGTACGCCGTGCCGGTGGGCGACGTCCCGCAGCCGGCGCTGGGCGCGGTGGATCTCCCACTGGGAGGTGGTGATGCCGCCGAACTTGGAGGAGTCGGAGTAGCCGAGCATGACCTCCTGCACATCGCCGCGCAGCGAGACGAGCTTGCGGTACGACGGGTCGGAGAGCATCTCGTCGAGGAGCCGGTCGGCGATCTTGAGCTCGTCCGTGGTCTCCAGCAGCGGCACGATGCCGATCCTGGCGATCTCGCCGTGCAGGTCGATCAGCCCGGCCTCGCGGGCGAGCACCGCCGCCGCGAAGACGTCGTCGGAGCCGAGGCACATCGAGATGATGTACGACTCCATGACCTCGGGCCCGAAGCGCTCGAAGGCCTCGCGGATGGTGTGGAACACCCCGAGGGTCTTGGTGCCGTCCGCGTCCAGCGGGGCCGGGGTGCCGGCCAGCGGGCGGCGCGAACGCAGCTCCTTGGCGAGCAGCTTGCGCCGGTAGTCGCGCGGCATGTCCGCATACCGCCAGGACTCCTCGCCGAGGCGGTCGAAGAGCTGGCCGAGGGCGTGGTGGTGGGCGTCGGCGTGCTCGCGTACGTCCATGGTGGCGAGCTGCAGGCCGAAGGCGGCGAGCGTACGGATCACCCGGTCCAGGCGGCCGTCGGCGATCAGCTCGCCCTTGTGCGCGCGCAGCGAGTCCTGGAGCAGGCGCAGATCAGCCAGCAGTTCGGGGGTGCCGAGGTAGTCGCGGCCCTCGACGTGCGGGGTGCCCTTGGCGAGGCGCTGGCGGGTGTTGACCAGCTTCTGGCGGACGCAGGTGGCCTTGAGGCGGTAGGGCTCCTCGGAGTTGAGCCGCTTG
>JAWWOY010001118.1:0-2804 GCA_033851195.1 Kribbellaceae bacterium
AGCATGTTCTGGTCCTGACCGAGGCTCCACTTGACCCAGGATTTGCTCCAGTTCCGGGTGTAGTCGATCAGGTTGTTCATGTCTTCGTTCTGCTGGTTGCTGATCCAGGTCCCGCCGGAGTGCTCGGTCATGTACTGGTTCACGGCCGGGAACTGGTTGTGAATGGTGTTCTGCAGGTTCACGTCACCGCCGTACCCGTGCCAGGCGATACCCCCGAACAGCGGATCGGCACGCAGCCCGGCGTCGTTCAGCGGGACCGAGCCGAGGTCGTTGTAGTTGCCCCAGTTGTAGTCGAGGATCAGCACCTTCGTGGTGATCCCGGCGGTCCGGAAAGCCGGCAGCAGATAATTCTTGGTGAAGTTCAGCAGGCCGGCGCCGTTCCAGTTCATCGACGCGTAGCCCGTGTCGTCGGTGCCGCAGCAGGTCGGCTCGTTCTGCACCGACACGTAGTCGATCTTCAGCCCCTGGGCCGCGTTCTGCTGAACGTACTTCACGAAGTACTGCGCGTACATCGGGTAGTACTCCGCCTTGAGCCAGCCGCGGTTGGTGAACTTGTTGTTGTCCTTCATCCAGGCCGGCGCACTCCACGGAGCGCCCTTGACCTTCAGCGCCGGGTTCAACTGTTTGGCCTGCTTGGTCAGCGGGACCACGTCGGCCAGGTCATGGCTGATGCTGAAGTCGTTCAAGTCGCAGCAGGTGTCGTCGTACGAGTAGTTGAACCGGGCCAGGTCCGAGGCCCCCATCGGGTTGCGCGTGAAGGCCAGGCCGATCCCATTCACCGGGTCGAACAGGTCCTTCATCACCTGGTCGCGGGTGGCCGTGCTGATCGCGTTGCTGCTGTTCAGCAGCCAGGCGGCGCTGTCGGTGAAGGACGCGCCACCACCCTCGAAGGTCTGGTACGTCGTGTTCTCGTTGACGTTGATCGTCTGGTTGGCGCTGCCGCCGGCCGGGCCGAAGTTGACCGGGATCTGCTGCTGCAGTCCACGGGTCACGTTGCGGCCGCCGGCGTCGTTCGTGGTGGTCAGCCAGACGTTGACCTGCTCACCGGCGGCGTGCGCGGGCTGCGGGTTGCTGATGCTGAGGCCGGTGGCGGTCACACACAGGGCCGCGAGCCCTGCCAGGGCAGGAAGAAGGCGTCGGCCGCGTCGGCCGCGGTGTTGGGTCCCGTTCGGGGGCATGGCGGAATCTCCCTTTTGCTCAAGGGCAATCGCGTGCGGATGGGGACCCCGGGTGTCGGCGTCTGCCCGCGCCGCAACTGGTGGTCACCATGAGGTAACCATCGGTGAGCGGCCGTGTCAACGTCACGCCCCGACTTTTTTCACGACTTATATTTATGTCTGGTATTGACCTGAGAGCGATCCCACAGCAAGCTGCGATCTGCGATTCCCCTGTCTCGTTCACGTACCGCCCCCGCCCCCACGGCCGGTTCAGCACCTTCCCGGCCGAGCGAGAAATGAGGCATCATGACGCATTACCGATCCCGCCGTCGATTCAAGTCAGCCGCTCTGCTGGCCGTCGGCGCAGTCGTAGCCAGCACCGCCCTGCTCCAATCTCCTGCCAGCGCCCGATCGAGCAGTCCGACCTCCGCGGCCGCAACCGCACAAGCAGCTGCGGTCGGACCGGTCATCTGGGAAGACAACTTCGACGGCGCCGCCGGTACGCCGCCTGACGCCAGCAAATGGCGCTACGACATCGGCGGCTCCGGCTGGGGCAACGACGAGCGGGAGTACTACACCAACAGCACGCGTAACTCAGCCAAGGACGGCAACGGCAACCTGGTGATCACCGCGCGCCAAGAGAGCGGCGGGTACACCTGCCACTACGGTCCCTGCCAGTACACCTCGGCCCGGCTGCTCACCGCAGCCACCTTCACCCAGAAGTACGGCCGCTTCGAAGCACGGATGAAGCTGCCCCGTACGCAAGGCCTGTGGCCCGCTTTCTGGATGCTCGGCGACGGCGGAGCCGGCTGGCCGAACAACGGCGAGCTCGACATCATGGAGAACATCGGCCGCGAGCCGAGTACCGTGCACGGCACGATCCACGGCCCGGGTTACTCCGGCGCAGGCGGCATCGGCGCGGGCTACACGCTGCCGAACGGCCAGCAGTTCGCCGACGGTTTCCACACCTTCACCGTCGACTGGGAGCCGAACTCGATCACCTGGTACGTGGATGGCATCCAGTACTCGCACAAGACCCCGGCAGACATCAACGGCAACACCTGGGTCTACGACCACCCGTTCTTCATGATCCTGAACGTTGCCGTGGGCGGCTACTGGCCGGGCTACCCCGACGGCAGCACGGTGATGCCGCAGACAATGACCATCGACTACGTCCGCGTCTCCAGCCTCACCCCCAGCAGTGGCAGCGGCAGCCAGATCACCGGGCTGGCCGGCAAATGTGTCGACGTCGCAGGCGCGAATCCCGCTGACGGAACGGCAGTCCAGCTCTACGGCTGCAACGGCACCGCCGCGCAGCAATGGAGCCGCCCGGGCGACGGCACGATCCGAGCCCTCGGCAAGTGCCTCGACGTCAACGCCGGTTCAACCGCCGACGGGGCCAAGGTCCAACTGTGGACCTGTAACGGCAGCGGCGCCCAACAATGGACCTACAGCGCAGCCAAGGATCTTGTGAATCCACAGGCCAACAAGTGCCTAGATGTCACCGGCAACAACTCCGCCAACGCCACCCCACTCCAGACCTGGACCTGCACCGGCGCCCCCAACCAAAAGTGGACCCTCTAACCCCTCTCCCCCCGACCCCCCACCCATCCGTTCATCGGTCCCTTGTTACCCGGCGTGTCGGGG
>JAWWOY010000068.1:0-3939 GCA_033851195.1 Kribbellaceae bacterium
TGGCAGTCCGGCCAAGGTCGCCGCGTCGAGACGACCGGCGTGCAGTCCTTCGATCATCTCCGCGGTGTTCTGCTCGCGCAGCTCGACGTCGACCGACGGGTAGGCCTCGCAGAATGCTGCCAGCAAGCGCGCAAGTTGCTCCATGAGACTCCGCGCGGCACCCAGCCTGATCCGGCCGCGAATGTCCTCGCCCCAGCACAGCATCTCTTCCTCAACCGCGCCCAGATCGGACAGAATCCGCTCGGCATGCAGCAGCAACGCTTCCCCGGCCGCGGTGAGTTCCACCCGATGGTTGTTCCGCTCGAACAGCACCAGCGCCAGTTGCCGCTCCAGCTTGCGGATCTGCTGCGACAACGCAGGCTGGGCGATCCTCAACGTCTGCGCCGCCCTGGTGAAGTGCAACTCCCTCGCCACGGCCCGGAAATACTCCAACTGCCGCGAACTGATCATCACCCCATCATCTCACCGTGCCGTGCGTCAGACCCCCGATATCTCGCGGCCGCCGCGGACAAATCAAGCTGCCGCCCCAATTTCCCGCAGAACCGCGAACTCGGTCGGCCCGGTCAATTCGGGTGGGCGCCCGCTGGACTTGCAGCTAGCCGATAGGCAGGACCCCGCTGGCAGGGTGAGCGGAACGGGTGCTGGCACCAACGACATAGGCCGCTCACACGGCGATCCTGAAGCGAAAGGCTGCCTCGCACATATGCGCATCAGCCTCGAAAAACCCACAGGGGACACCCACCAGAGGGAGACCAACATGACCGAAAGCATTGCCGGTATCAAGATCCCGGATACCAAGCTCGTCGGCGACGCGACCGAGCTCGTGTACCAGGCCGCCAGTCCGCTGATCTTCAATCACTCGCGGCGGGTGTTCCTGTTCGGATCCCTGCAAGGCCTACGGCTCGGCCTGAAAGCCGACCCCGAACTGCTCTACGTCGGCGCGATGTTCCACGACCTCGGGCTGACCGACAAGTACGGGCATACCAACCAGCGATTCGAGCTCGACGGAGCCGACGAGGCCCGCCGTTTCCTTACCTCGTACCAGATTCCTGAGGACAGCGTGCGGAAGGTCTGGACAGGTATCGCGCTGCACACCACCCCGGAAGTCCCGTACCAAATGGAGCCCGAGGTCGCCCTGGTCACCGCGGGCGTCGAGACCGACGTACTGGGCATCGGCTACAACGACCTCAAGCAGTCCCAGATCGACGCGGTGGTCGCGGCACATCCCCGGCCGGACTTCAAGCGCCAGATCCTGGAAGCATTCACGGACGGCTTCAAGTACCGGCCGGAGACTACCTTCGGCACCGTCAATGCCGATGTCCTTGAACACTTCGTACCCGGGTTCGTCCGCGGCGACTTCGTCGAGGTCATCCAGAACTCCGATTGGCCCGAGTAAGGCGTATGCCGCCCGCGCCGATCATCATCCGCGCGGGCGGCCGACCACTAGACCCTGCGCCTGCGGCACCCGAGCGGCTTTTGTATGGCGGAATCGATATCGCATATCGATTCCGCTATACAAATCCGGTCAGGCTCAGTCTTTCTCGTACGCCGCCTGGCGGGACTGGACCGTAGGGATCCGCGGCACGTATAGCTTGGACGAACGGTCGAAGCGGTAGATGCCGTTCTCCTCCTGGAAGACGTCGGTCAGCTGGGTGTAGCAGTAGCCGAACATCAGCGGATCATCCAGCAACACATCCACCAATCCGGTGAAACGCTCGTAGAAGTCGGTCTCGTCCTTCACCCGCTGGCCGTAGCCCCACGACTCGGTGTCGTCATTGCCCGCCGCATCGGCTGCCTCGGGATTCCACCAGATGCCGCCGAACTCGCTGCAGAAGTACGGCTGGCCGTTGTACGGCTGGGAGAACGGCCGGCCTTCCTCACCGCCCGTGTTCCCGTACGGCGCGCCGGCGGCCAGGCCGCTCATCTGCTGCCCGAACTGCTTCGGGTCCTGCTCGTAGTTATGCGAATCCCAGATGTCGGTCTCCGGTACTCGGTGGGAGTAGCCGGAGGCGTCGAGCACCGGCCGCGAGGTGTCCGCGGCCTTCGTGGCCAGGAACATCGCGCGGGTCACGTCGTCCAGTTGGGTGATCCGGTCGTGCAGCAACTGGTGGGTCTCGTTCAGCGGGCACCAGCCGACGATGGACGGGTGGTTGTAGTCCCGCTCGAGCGCCTCCAGCCACTGCGTCACGAACGACGCGGTCGGCTGCTGGTTGTCCTCCTGGGTGCCGTTGACGACTGCCCCGCCCCAGTCGCCGAACTCCCCCCAGACCAGGTAGCCGAGCCGGTCCGCGTGATAGAGGTACCGCTCCTCGAACACCTTCTGGTGCAGGCGTGCGCCGTTGAACCCGGCAGCGATCCCGAGCTCGATGTCCGCGACCAGTGCCTCCTCGGAGGGCGCCGTCATCAGGCTCTCCGGCCAGTAGCCCTGGTCCAGCACGAGTCGCTGGAAGACGTGCTTGCCGTTGATCAGCACTGCCTTCCCGTTGATCGAGACCGACCGCAGCCCGGCGTAGCTGTCCGCCCCGTCGACGATGTTGCCGTCGGCATCGACCAGCTCCAGCCGTACGTCGTACAGGTGGGGATCGGTGGTGTCCCAGAGGCGCACGCGGTCGGCGGGGACCGGCAGCACCAGCCGCGGGGCCAGGTCGAGGTCTGCCCGCACCTGGGCGCGGCTCACCTCGCCGGCGGCGTCGGACAGAATCGCGCGAACCTTCCAGCCGGGCTTGTTCGCCGACAGCGGGGCGGAGACATGGAAGGCGGAACCGGCCACGTCGGGAGTGATCCGCGGACGGCGGAGGTGCGTCTCCGGGACTGCCTCCAGCCAGACCGTCTGCCAGATTCCGGTGGTGCGGGTGTAGTGGCAGCCGCTGTTGAAGTAGCGGGTGGTCTGCTTGCCGCGGGCCTGGGAGCCGGACCGGCTGTCGCGGGCGCGGACCACGATCAGCGCCTCCTCGCCCGGGCCGGCGACGCCCTGCAGGTCGGCGCTGAACGGGGTGAACCCACCACGGTGCCGGACCACCTCGACGCCGTTGACCCAGACGGTTGCGTCCTGGTCGACGGCTTGGAAATGCAGCACCGCGTGGTTGCCGTCCCAGTCCGCCGGGATGGTGACGGTAATGCGGTACCAGACGGCCTCGAGGAAGTCGACGTCGGCGATCCCGGACAGCTCCGACTCCGGCGCGAACGGCACGGTGATCCGGCCGGCCAACTCCCGGTCGCGGACGCCGCGCTCGAGGCCGGAGTCGGACCGGTCGATCTCGAACTGCCATTCGCCGTTCAGGCAGAGCCAGTCGGGGCGGACGAACTGCGGTCGCGGGTGCTCAGGGCGGGGCGTGATAGGCATCGATGGACTCCCGTGAGGGTGGAGTGAGCAGCGGGTCGATAAGACAGTACAACGTTGGAACGTGCCCTGAGGGACCGTTCTGCGTGAGAAGGTGGCTCGGATGCGCGCGAAGAACTGGTTGCTGAGCTTCGGGCTGCTCGCTGCGATGGCCTGGACGATCGCATTGACCGCGGCTACCCCGAGTTGGTTCGACCCGTCGGAGGACTGCGCGCTGACCGCCGGACGGCCGGACGACCACAGGATCGAGATCACCACCCAGTGGCTCCCACCGCGGTCCACCTGCCACTTCAGCGATGGTGAGGTCTACGACTTCATCTCCCCCGCGAGGTCCGTCGTTCTCACCGTCCTCGCGGTCCTGATCGCGCTCGTGCTCGCGGGCGGACTGGCACTGGCCGTGAAGAGTCTGTTCGAGACCGGTGGCGTGATCCGCTCGGACGAGGCGATCCACCTGCGGAAGCGGCAGGCCACACACCTGGCCACCGCGGCGTTCACCGGGTGTGTCGCGATCGGCGCCTACGGCGTCGCCAGCGTCTTCTCGATCTTCATGGGCGGCTATATCGGGGCCGTCATCACCCTGCTCGCCGGTTTCCTCGCGC
>JAWWOY010000087.1:0-25182 GCA_033851195.1 Kribbellaceae bacterium
CGGCCAGCCGGCCCCGACCCTGTCCGGCGGCGAGGCGCAGCGGGTCAAGCTGGCGTCGGAGCTGCAGAAGCGGTCGACCGGCCGGACGGTGTACGTGCTGGACGAGCCGACCACCGGTCTGCACTTCGAGGACATCCGCAAACTGCTGGGCGTGCTCGGCAGCCTGGTGGACAAGGGCAACTCGGTGCTGGTGATCGTGCACAACCTCGACGTCATCAAGACAGCGGACTGGATCGTCGACCTCGGCCCGGACGGAGGCCGCCGGGGCGGGACCCTGGTCGCGGAGGGTACGCCGGAGGAAGTCGCGGCGAACCCGGCGTCCTACACCGGCGAGTTCTTGGCCGAGATTCTGCACGGCCGGGCGGCGAAGCCGAGCGCCAGGAAGCAAGCTGCTGCGGCAAAGACCGCGCCGAAGGCTGCTGCCGGCTCGAAGGTCAATGGAGCGAAGGCGACGACAAAGACCGCCGCCAAGAAGACCGCCGCCAAGAAGGTCGCGGTGAAGAAGGCTCCCGCCAAGAAGGTGGCCGCTAAACGAGCAGTGAAGTAGACCGCGGCTCTGAGCCTTCGAAGAACCCGGTAGCGACTAAGTTGGGCGCGGGCCGGTCGCAGTTGCGACCGCCTCCCGTTTTTCGCCGGACCGAAGGGGTGCCAGTGTCGCGCCAGTACGACACCCAGCTGATCGAGTCGGTGGCGGTTCGCCGCCGGCGCCTGCGAGAGGCGTGGCTGTTCGGTTCGGCGCGATCGCGGCACACGTTGGACGAGGGCCTGCAGAAACTGTTCGCCAGTGCCGCGGTCGCCGCAGTGGTGTGCGCCGGCTGCGTCGGCTACTCGTTCATCCAGAAGGGCAAAGGGCCGGGCGCTCCGGTGGCCCCCAGCCCGAGCGTGTCGACCACGCCCGGCGCTACCACGCAGCCGAGCCGCCCGCCCAGCGTGGCGCCATCGAGCGCCGTCCAGCCGTCCAAACCGCGGACCTCCTGAGTCGTTGCGCACGGCAACTCCGGCCGTCTGAACGGAACCGTTGGCGACCCTGCCCGCGTCTAGGGTGGGGCAAGTCGGGAGTCTGGATCATCACTTCGGAGGGACAGCAACTGTGGGTGGACAGCGTTGGGACATGGGTAAGGACACCCTGAGCACCCTGGCCAAGAAGACGGGCACGAACACGTCCGACCTCGGCGGCCTGGTGAAGCGCCTGGCCGCGGCCGCGCAGCCGCTGGAGGGCAAGCTCCAGGGCAGCGGTCACGATGCGTTCATGAGCTTCAAGGGCCGGGTCGACGGCATCGCCAACGACCTGAACGCGGGTCTCGCCGCGCTCGCGCAGGGCCAGCAGGGCATGGACAAGGCCACCCAGACCGGTATGAGCGACATGGCCCAGGCCGCCAAGAAGAGTGAAGGCGCGGCGAACTTCGACGGCGCCAAGTTCAACAAGCGCTGAGACGGGGAGCAGATCAATGGCGGATCGCAACAGTTATGACAGTGGTGCCAGCTCCGAGACGCAGTCCGCGATCAAGAGCCTGTCCGGCCAGATCGAGACGCTGATCGCGCAGCACAAGGCGAACGTGAAGGCGATGCGCAGCGACGCCACGATGACCAAGGTAATGGACGACTACGGCGCGGTCGAAGAGAAGTTCAACGCCGCCGCGACCGAGGTCCAGACGATCATCAAGTCGCTCGCCGACACCCTCGCGCAGTTCGACGGCGCGGCGGACACGGCGTTCACACAGGCCTCGCAGGCCGTGCAGAACATCGGCAACACCTGACAGTCGCGTAATACCACGTAATAACAGGGGCGGACGACCAGCACGCGGGCGCGCGCTGGTCATCACCTGTGCCGCCGGACGGCCGGCAGGACAGATCGGGCACACGTTCAGCCCTGTTCGGGGGCGTTGAGAGGTAGATCAATGACCAAGTGGACTGTCGAAGCCGCGGCCGCGATGGAGAGCCTGAAGGGTCTCCAGGGACAGGCCAGCGGTTTCGAAGCGATCGGCACGAAGCTCGGCACCGCGCTGGAGACGGCCGGCATGCAGGCATCGATGGGCGGCAAGGGCGGCCCGATCGGCATCGCGATCAGCGAGTTCGTGGAGAAGTGGCAGGACTCCCTGCCCGGCATGGTGAAGCACACCGGTGACGTGCTGCAGGGCACAGCGAACGCACTCACCGCACTGGCGAACGGGCATCAGGAGATGGCGTTGATTGCCCAGCGCGGCATCCAGCGCACCGAAGGGGTCAGCCCTCGGACAGTGATCCGCAACGCCGCGGCCGCCGCCGCGCCGAAGCAGCCGCGCAACATGGTCTGACCGGGAGACAACGATGATCAAACCCGAAGGCATCCCGAAGTTCGTTGGCGACCTGCAGGCAGTGAGCAAGGCCGCGGGCGACCTGTCCGCGGTCGGCGGCGAGATCGTGGCGATCGCGCAGGGCCTGGAACGAACCTTCCGCAACGGCATGACCGCGCACTACACCCACGGCCCCGAGAAGCACCTCCTGGTCGGGGCGATGCTGCCGGTCAAGAGCGAGGGCGAGCTGTTCGGCGCCGAGTTGCCGAAGGTCGCGAGCGCGCTGAACGCCTTCGTCAGCGAGGTGCAGGACAACGTCACCAAGCTGAACGGCGTGAAGGGACGCGCCGACGCCTTCGTCCGCAAGGTCGGCAACACGCCTGAGGACGAGATCGACGACAACGAGGACTGGGTCAACGAAGAGAACCAGCTCCACAAGGACATCGAAGACTCGATGAACGGCATCAGCGAGGCCGAACATCGCTGTGCCAACAAGATCGCGGCCCTGTACGGCGGTCGCAAGTGGGACGAGAAGAGCGGACACCGCGACGGCGACCCGGAACCGAAGCAGGAAGGAGAGGAGAAGGACCCGCCGTGGGGTAAGCCACTGGAGTACGACGCGCCTTGGTACGAGGACTGCGTCGACTTCGGCGGCAGCGTCCTGAAGGGCATCTTCGTCGACGGCCTGCTCGGCACCCTGGACGCCCTCACCACGCTGATCCCGATCCAGCCGCTGCTGAAGTCGATGGGTGTGAAGAGCATCTTCGGCCACGAGATGGCCGGCTGGGAGAAGGCAGGCGAAGCCTGGAAGGGGGTCGGCCTGACCCTCGCATCCGCGGCCATGTGGGCCGTTCCCGGTGCTAACGCCTTGATGCACGCAGTGTTCCCGGAGACCGCGGCGTACCTCGACAACGTCGGTCTGACCGTGCTGAAGGGCATGGTGGCCTGGGACATGTGGGGCGAGGACCCGGGCCGCGCTCTCGGCCAGGTCGGCTTCAACGTGATCACCACCGTCGGTACCGGTGGTGCCGGCGGCGCGGTCCGCGCGACCGCGATGGCCGGCAAGTACGGCTCGGCGGTGGCGAAGGTTGCCAGAGGCGCCGATCTTGCGGTGAACGTGGCCGGCAAACTGCGTCCGGGCCAACTGGCGCTGAACACCGCGCTGAAGCTGCCCAAGGTCAGCGACCTCGTCATCAAGGTGGGCAACGCCCCGGTGATCGGCGACCTGGCCAAGCTCGGCGGACTCGACATCCCGAAGGCCAGAGGCATCGACCTGCCCAACGCCCACGTCGGCGGTGTCGACGCCCCGCACGTCTCGGTGCCGGACCACTCGCCGGTGTCCGTCGGATCGCACTCCGGCGGCGACTCCACGCCGTCGTACCACTCGGACAGCCCGAGTTCTCCCGGTACGACGGGCGGCTCAGGGCATTCCGACGCGCCCACCCCGAGTCACTCCGACACAGGAGGCCGCGACAACTCACCGGCTGCGCACCGCGATTCACCTTCGCATTCCCAGGCCGACTCGCCTTCGCAGTCGCACAGCGATTCGCCGGGTCAGTCGCAGGCGCCTTCGCAGTCGCACGCAGACTCCGCCGACGCGCCGACGACCTCGCACACGGACTCACCCAGTACGTCGCAGTCGGACTCGCCGAGCACCTCCCATTCGGATAGTCCAAGTGGGACGCACTCCGATTCGCCGAGCACCTCCCATTCGGATAGCCCAGGTGGGACGCACTCCGATTCGCCGAGCACCTCGCACTCGGATAGCCCGAGTGGGTCGCACGCGGACGGTCCGTCGACGCGGGCGGATTCGCCGTCGAGTCATGCGGATTCGCAGGTGACGCCTGCCGCCCACCACGACCCGGCCGGGACTCACCAGCCGAGCCACATCGAGCAGCGCCTAAACCCGGACGGCTCGCCGACTCAAGGTCCCAGCCGGATCCAGGAGCGCCTCAATCCCGACAGCCACACTCCTGCTCCGCGGCACATCGAGCAGCGACTGCACCCCGACGGCCCGTCAACCCAGGGCCCGAGCCGGATCCAGGAGCGCCTCAACCCGGAGAGCACCGGCACCCACCAGCCCTCGGGCACGCACCAGCCGTCGGGGAGCCACCAGTCGTCCGGCACGCACGACTCCGGCACCAGCCCGACCCGTACTGACACACCGCGTACCGACACACCGCGTACCGATACACCGCGTACCGACACACCGCGGACGGACAGCCCGGATGCGACGCGTCCGGACGCCATGACGCGTACACCTGAGACTGCGTCGCCCGGCCGCGCGGACGACACCCCGCCTCTGGTCGCACCGGTGACCCCGCACGTCGGCGGGCCGGGGCATGCTCCCGGCGCGCGTCGGGGCAACGCCCCGCACGACGGCACGCACCCACAGCCGCCGAACACCCCGCCGCAGCCGAGCCACCCACCGCAGCCCACGCACCCGCCACAGCCGACGCATGCACCCGACACAGGGCACCAGCAGCCCAACCAGTCGGGTCAGCCGCCGGCGCCGCAAGGCCCACCGCCGCCGCCGGTCGGACACCCTGGGCAGCCGCGGCACGAAGTCGACCCTGGTCGTTACAACACGTTCGACCCGGCCGGCAAGCTCCTGCAGACCTTGAAGGCCAAGGTCGGGGCGAACCCGCTGAAGAACGTGCAGCGCTGGATCGGCGACACGAACCCGCACTACCACACCCAGCACCCGTCGGTGACCCACAACTGCGGCGACAACGCCCGTTCGTTCGCCGACACGCTGCAAGGTGGCGAACCGCGTCTGGCCAACGCCGATCTGCGGCACAACGTGAAGCCGGACGGGACGATCGATCCGCGGCCGGGCGAGTACCACGAGATGCACGAGTACACCGGCGTCCGCCCGGACCCGATCAACGTGCCGAACGCCAAGAACGCCGACGAGTACACCGCCGGCGCCTATGACGCGATCCGCAACAGCCTGGAGGGCAAGCCGCCGGGCACCGTCGCGATCATCGGTGGCGAGTGGGCCGTGAAGAACGCAGGCGATCCAGTCAGCGGGCACTGGTTCAACGCGTTCGTGGACGACACCGGTGCGGTGCGCTGGGCCGACCAGCAGACCGGCATGGTCGGCGACTTCCCGCCGCCTTACACCGGGAAGTTCCAGAAGCTCGAGGTCGTCGTCCGGGAGCCTGGCGGCAACTGGCACTCACCGGCCGCCCCGAGCATGAAGGTGGACGGGACGGACATCACCCCGAACCCGCTGCCGAAGAACGACACATCCGGTCCGGCGCCGTACCACCCCGACAACGTCCACATCCCGCCGCCGCCCGGCCCCCCGGCCCCGCCCCCAACCCACGTCACGGCGCCCCACAGCCCGACCACCCCACAGCCCCATCCGACCCAACCTCACCAGCAACACCCCGCCCAGCAACACCCCGCCCAGCCATACCCGGCCCAGCCGCAGACGACACCGGCGCATCCGCACCAGCAGCCGGACCACCCCCACCAGCCCACCCAGCCGCACCCGGCGCAGCCGCAGGTGACGCACCAGCCGGAGGCGCCTCAGGCGTCGGACCGGCCGGCACAGCCTTCGGCGGACAGGCCTGGGGATGGGGTTCCGGCCGCGCACGACCGGGCGCCGGATCCGTCGACCCGTCGCGATGCGCCGCCGCCGCAGGATGCGCGTCCGATGGATCAGCAGCCGGCCGCGCCGGACCACACCACGCCGCAGCGTCCGGCCGACCCGCGGGTCCCGCATACCCCGGACCAGCCGGCACCGCGCACCCCGGCACCGGGTGAGATCGACGCACGCCTGCATCCGGATGGTCCGCCGGCGCCGGATGCGCCGCGTGATCCGAACCGGATCGAGAATGCTCTGCACCCGGACGGTCCGCTGGCGCCGCGGGATCCGAACCGGATTGGCGATCGGCTGAACCCGGAGCGTCCGCGGGATCCGCGGGAGGACTTCATGCAGGACCGGCCCGGCACGCAGCCGCACGGCCCGTCGGCTCCGCGCGATCCGCGGGAGGCGTTCCGGCAGGACGCCGCGCAGAACCCGAGCCGGATCGGCGATCGCCTCAACCCGGACGGGCCGCCGGCGCCGCGGGATCCGAACCGGATTGGTGATCGGCTGGATCCGCGGGCTGCGCAGGACCGTGGGACGGCGGCGCCGGAGCGGCAGCCTGGGCATGACGGCCAGACCGAAGGTGACGGGTACGGTTCATCCGAGGGCGACTCTTCCCAGGGCGGCAGCGATGGGTACGGATCTTCAGGCGACCAGGACTGGACGCCGGGGGACAGTGCGTTCGGCGTCAGTGACAAGCCCGGGTTCGATCCGGCCTTCCACAACAAGGCGCTCGGTGACGAGTTCGCGCCCGGCGTGCACGACCCGGATGGCGCGTTCCAGCCGAAGGAGCGCGAGATCGCCGACCTGTTCGAGGCGGAGAAGGGCTGGCGCCTCGACGCCCGGAAGGAGGACCACGGCATCGAGGATCAGAAGAACCCGGAGTGCATGGTCCGCAAGGATCCGTCCGACGCGGGCAGCATCACCGAGTTCAAGACGATGGATCCACCGAAGGCAGGGTCCAACCCGCCGAACGCGGTGAAGCGCAACATCGGTACCGCGAGCAAGCAGGTGCCGCCGGAGGGCGAGATCGTGATCGACGGAAGGGTCGCCGGACTCTCCGAGGAGGATGCGCTGCGAGGATTCCGCAAGGCGGTCGGGCAGCCGGGTGGACGGGTGGCGGCCAAGGTGCACGTCATCCTGGCCGACAGCCGGATCGTGACCTACGTGAAGGAGGCGTGATGGGAGACCGGGAGAACCTGTTCCTGCAGACCGGTGCATCGGTTCAGGCTGAGGCCGAACTACTGCAGCGGCTGCTCGGGCTGGAGCCGATCCCCAATACGGGCGGCGCCGCGCCGGACGAGATCGGCCTGCGCGGCCCGGCCCGGACCGTGGACGGCAAGGTCGGCTACGAGGTGCAGCCGAACACCTATGCCGAGATCGATCCGGAGCCGGACGACGTCCAGGTGTTCGACAGCTATCCGGTGGTGATCGACATCTGGCTCGGCAAGGACGAGGGGACGCAGGCGCAGGAGGCGCGGCTGGTCTTCGACGAGTTGGTCGAGGCCCGTCTGGAGGTGCCGATGTTGCTCAGCCACAATCTGGACCGTCTGGTGGCGGCCTACCTGCCTGGCAAGGGCGTGTACGAGTTCCCCGCGGACACATCGGTCGATGCTCCGCACAGCGATCGTTGGAGCCCATGGGTGCCGGCGTGATTCGGGATGAGTTGAAGGAGAGGGCCGACCATGGCTGCTGAGATCGATGAAGCGAGGCTGGCCGCCGCGCGGCAGACGTTGTCCGACTGGAGCAACGAGCGGATGCTGGACCCGAGCATGCGGACCACCGCCGACTCGTACGCCGAGTGGCAGGTCCAGCCGTACGAGGAGTTCCTGATCTTCTCCTCGCCGGGTGGTTATACAAACCAGCTCTACTTGGTCGGCGACGGCATCGTGAAGCCGTTCTCCTACGCCTGGGACACGGTCGAGTCCGCGGCAGAGGCGGCCAAGGCGGAACGCGACGGCACCGCGCCGCCACCTGCTCCGCCGGCCTAGTAGGCGGAAGTCGGGTCAGCGGTTGCGCCAGCGGCGCCAGGCCGGGGCTTTGAGGATCTTCGGCAGCGTGACCGCAGGGGAGCTGTCGAGGTCGACCGGGAGCTCGGTCAGCAGGTCGCCGACCAACCAGAAAACCCCGACTGTGCAAGGGTCTTCGGCATCGCCGTAGGCCTTGGCGACCCACCGGGCGAACTCGTCCGCCATGGTCTGCATGTTCTCCCGACGGTCGACCGGGCACACGGCCAGTAGGTCCGAAGCCGGGATGGCGAGCAGCGTGCCGCGCCCGCCTGCTGCGGTCGGAAGCCGACGTTCGTGGTCCACCAGAATCATGCCCACGGTTTGATCGCCGGCCCGGTGCAGCGTCGACCACGGCCGTCCCTGCACCTGCTCGAAGGTCACCCCGGTCAGGTCGTCGAGTGTCAACTCGAGCCCGGACGGCTGGTTCGGCACGTGCAGGCCGTGCATGACTCGCCGGACCTGCGTCAGCCGTCGCCAGTCCGGCCCGCTCTGGATGCCGAAGGCGATCTCGAAGTAGCGGCCGAACGGCACCGTCAGGCCGGCCAGGATGCCGCCGGTGGAGACGGACCAGCCCTGCGGGCGGAGAGTCACCCGCTGCCGTGCGGCCACCTCGCCGTACAGGTGTTCGTCGGTCGCGACGCCGATCTCCGCGACCACCGCCTGGAGCCAGTCGTCGACCGTTCGCGGCCACCGGTGATTCGGTTGCTCGCGGCATCGGTCGATCAGTTCGACCAGACCGACCTCGGCGCTGGACGTCAGGCCGCCGCGGCTCCAGCGGAGCTTGACGATCGGCCCGGCCGGGTCCAGTTCGGCGTCCGGCAGCAGTACCGGCAGCAGGTCGGCGACCAGGTCGAGAACCTGCCCGCCGCCGTCGGTTGCATCGTTCATCGGTGGTGAACTCCGGCTCTACTAGAGTCCTCCGAAGCATGCCATCTGGGGCGTTCAGTCGAGGGGCCGGTCGGCTCAGCTGAGGAGAGACAGTGTCGACACGACTCGTGCATCGCCCGGCGCGGAGCACCCGGAGTATCGACACCGGGCAGCCGCGGATGATCGAGACCCCGCCACCCGGCGCACGAGGCAAGGCCGGCGGCGGTGCGATGCAGGCGCTGATGCCGGCCGTCGGGGTGCTCGGTTCGGTCGGGATGATGAGCACGATGCGCACCGGTACGTCGGCGGTGATCGGCGTGGGCGTGCTCGCTCTCACGCTGGTCGGGACCTTCGGGATGGCGTTCTCGCAGCGCGGCCGGTCCGGCAAGGAGAGCCGGGACCAGCGCAACCGCTACCTGGACTATCTCGAGCGGCTCCGCGAGGACTTCGCCAAGCTGGAGCGCGGCAGCCGCAAGACCGCGCTCGCACTGAACCCGCCGGCCGACGCGTTGGTGGACTGTGTCCGTGATCCGGCCCGGCTGTGGGAGCGGCGCCGCAGCGATCCGGACTTCCTGCTGGTCCGCTGCGCCGTCGGCCGGATGCCGGTGGTGCCGGCGAGCCTGGCGTCGTCCGGCTCGATGATGGACCCGCCGGACCCCTTCATGATGGCCGAGGCGGAGGCGCTGGCCCGCCGGTTCGCGTTGATGCCGGACATGCCGTTGACCATCCCGCTGGACCTGGCCGGGAACGTGAGCATCGTCGGCGATCGCGACGGCGTCGTACGGATCGCGCGGGCCCTGCTCCTGCAGGCAGCCGTGTTCCATGCCCCCGAAGACGTCGAGATGGCCGCCTCCTTCCCGCCGAACGCGCTGGACCTCTGGCAGTGGCTCGGCTGGCTGCCGCACATGGTCGACCCGGAACGCCGGGAGGGTCCGCATCCGTTCCGCCGGATCGCGGCCAAGCCCGATGAGCTGGCAGACCTGATCAAGGACGACGTGGCGTCGCGAGCGACCTTGGCCAGTGAGGCCAAGCGCGGCTCGCTCGGCAGCGGTGACGCGCGCCGGATGATCCAGCGCCTGCTGGTCCTGCACGACACCTACGGCGAGGTGGCGACCGAGGTGGCCAGCCCCGACGACACCCTCGGGGTGGGCGACCTCGGCGTCACGGTCCTGCACCTGGTGGCGGATCGGACGCAGGAACCGAGCAACGTCGCCGTCAGGCTGACAGTGCAAGAGGGCAACGTCCTGGTCGAGGACCTGCGCGGCGGTGGCTACCTGACCGCGCAGGGCCAGTTGGACGACACCCCGCTGGCGACTGCGGAGGGCCTGGCCCGCACGCTTGCGCCGATGCGGTTGTCGCAGGAGTCACTGGAGGAGGACGCCCAGCTCAAGACCGTCGACTTCATGGGCCTGCTGCAGATCGAGGACCCTGGCGCGGTCGACCTGAGCCGGATGTGGATTCCGCGCCACGAACGCGCCTTCCTCCGCGTGCCGCTCGGGCTGGACAGCACCGGCCAGCCGGTCGTGCTCGACCTGAAGGAGTCGGCCCAGCTGGGCATGGGCCCGCACGGTCTGTGCATCGGTGCGACGGGTTCGGGTAAGTCCGAGGTGCTGCGCACGCTGGTGATGGGGCTGCTCGCGACCCATTCGCCGGAGGACCTGGCGATGGTGCTGATCGACTACAAGGGTGGTGCCACGTTCGCGCCGTTCGACGGCGTACCGCACGTTGCGGGCATCATCACCAACCTGGTCGACGACCCGAGCCTGACCGAGCGGGCGTACGCCAGCCTGGCCGGCGAGGTGCAACGCCGCCAGCAGCTGCTCAAGGACGCCGGCAACGTCGCGAACATCACCGACTACCGGCTGCTTCGGGAGCAGCGGCCGGACCTGCCGGCGTACCCGCACCTGTTCGTCCTGATCGACGAGTTCGGCGAGTTGCTCACCGCGCGGCCGGACTTCATCGACCTGTTCCTGTCGATCGGCCGGATCGGTCGGTCGATCGGGGTGCACCTGCTGCTGGCCAGTCAGCGGGTCGAGGGTGGCAAGCTGCGCGGGCTGGAGACCTACCTGTCCTACCGGCTCGGCCTGCGCACGTTCTCCGAGGAGGAGAGCCAGACCGTTCTGGACACACCTGACGCGTTCCATCTGCCGCCGCTGCCCGGCTTCGGCTATCTGAAGGTCGACACCAGCGTCTATCAGCGCTTCCGCGCGGCCTACGTGTCCGGTCCGTACAAGGGCCGGATCGTCCCGGATGCGGAGCAGGAGCAGGACGGTCCGGCAGTACGCCCGTACATGGTGACGCCGTACCAGCAGCCGGAGCTCGAGGCGCTGGCGGCCGGTGACGAAGCCGAGGACGAGGACGACTCGACCGAACGGACCACCGGACCGACCGTGCTGGGCGTCTTCGTCGATCAGGTGAAGCCGGCCGCGACCCCGGTCCCGCAGGTGTGGCTGCCGCCGCTGCCCAAGGTCTGCACGCTGGACCAGGTCGGCGGCCCGGTGGACATCGGCGCGCGCGGCCTGCAGTTCGCCGTACCGAGTCCGCCGATGGCACCGGCGGTGGGGGTGGCGGACAACCCGCAGAAGCAGACCCAGAGCGTGTTCCGGCTAGACCTCACCCAGGCCGGCGGCCACTGCGCGCTGATCGGTGGGCCGCAGTCGGGCAAGACGACCTTCCTGCGCACGGTCGTGACCTCGCTGGCGCACAGCTTCACCCCGCAGGAGGTCGCTGTCTACGCGATCGACCTCGCCGGTGGCGGCCTGCAGCCGCTGGCGGACCTGCCGCACGTCGGCGGGGTCGCGATCCGGACGGACCGGGAGAAGATCCGCCGGACCCTGGAAGAGGTCCGCGGCATGCTCGACCAGCGGGAGATCGTGTTCCGCGACCGCGGCATCGACACGATGGAGCGGCTGCGCGAGACACACGCGGCCGGCTCGGTCCCGGAGCTGCCGGTCGCCGACGTCGTACTGGTGATCGACAACTACGGTGCGATCAGGACCACCTTCGAGGACATCGAGGAGACGGTCGCCGACCTGATCCAGCGCGGCAGCAGTTACGGCGTCCACGTGGTCACCACGATGGTCCGTTGGAGCGACGTCCGGATGGCCACCCAGGCGCTCTTCGGCACGGTGCTGGAGTTGCGGCTGAACGATCCGTCCGACTCCAACATCGACCGCAGGCTGCAGGAGACGATGCGCACTGCCGGCCCCGGCCGGTTGCTGACGCCGCGCAACAAACTGTTCGCGCAACTGGCCCTGCCACGGGTCGACAGCCTGCTGTCGGACGACGACCTGACCGCGGCGATGCAGGGCCAGGCATTGGCAGTCACCTCCGCCTGGCAGGGACCATCGGCGCCGACGGTCAGGGTGCTGCCGCTGAAGATCGAGCGGAAGACACTGCCGACCACCCAGGACGAGCCCGTCGCGGTGCCGATCGGGCTGGACGAGACCGCGATGGCGCCGGTTCTGCTCGACCTCTTCGAGCGGGATGGCAACCTGCTCATCTTCGGCGACACCGCAGCGGGCAAGACGAACCTGCTCAAGCTGGTGATGCAGCAGTTGATCGACCGGTACAGCTCCGACGAGGTGGTCTTCGCGGTGATGGATCCGCGGCGCGGCCTGCGAGGGTTCACGCCCGAGGCCTACCTGGGCGGCTATGCGACGAGCGGCCGGGTCGGTGCGGGACTGGCCGCAGGTGTCGCCGGCGAGCTGGAGAAGCGGCTGCCGGACGACCTCAGCGATGCGGCACCGGTCCCGGTGGCCGGCCCGAAGGTGATCGTCGTCGCGGACGACTACGACCTGCTCACCAGCGGCGGACAGGCACCGATGGACCCGTTCCTGCCGTACGTCGCCTCCGGCCGCGACATCAACCTGCACTTCGTGGTCGCGCGGCGGGCCTCGGGTGCCGGCCGGGCGCTGTACGAGCCCTTCCTGACAACCGTGATGGAGTCCGGTACCGCCGGGCTGGTGCTGTCGGGTGACAAGAACGAGGGCGCCCTGTTCACAGGTGCGGCGCCGGGCAACTTCCCGGCCGGCCGCGGCCTGTTCGTCCGTCGTGGTGAACGTCCGGCTCTGATCCAGACCGCACTGGCCGACGGGACCCGCACCGATGGAAATGGCGGAGGAGACAAATGAGCTACGACGTGGTGGCTTTGATCGACGGACGGCCGTCGTACGAGGACGTCCTCGCGAGCATGGTTGCTGCTGGCCCCGACTGGCTGGTGCGAGAGGTATCCGACGGCGCCGTGCTGCAGTTGTGCGACGAGCAGGGCGAGCCGATGGCCTCGCTGGAATCGCCGATCCTGATCCAGGTGCCGGGTGAGGTCGAGCGCCTGCTGGGTGCCGAGGTGGCCGACGTGCCGAGTCCGGTCTGGTGGATGGAGGTGCGGGCGACCCCGAAGGAGGGCGCGCCCGTGCTGGCCGACCGGTACGCGGCCGAGCTGGTGCGGCGGCTCGGTGGCCGGGTCTGGAAGCCGGTCGACTCGAATGGTGCTGGAGGCAACAATGCCTAATCCGGTGGCGCTGAGTCCCGGCATCGACGTCCGGACCGACAAGGTCGTCGTGATCATGCAGGACCGGCCGGTGGTCGGGATGTCCGCTTGGCTGGTGGATGCGCTGGCGGCGGCCGAGGCCGAGGACCTGGGCGTGCAGCTGGTCACGCCGTCGACCACCCGGCTGACGTTCGCCGTCCGATCGCTGCTGTTCATCGGCCGCGACTCGCGCTGGGTGGTGACGGAGCCCGACGGCGAAGGGGCGTACGACGGCTTGGGCGGGTCCAAGCTCAGGTGGGACGGGCAGATGTTCGCGGCGGTCGCGGCCGGGGAGCAGGACAAGGTCGACATGAGTCCGACCTTCGTAGCGGTCGATCTCGAACTGCCGTTCCAGCTGCTGGTCACCGCGCGGGTCCGCTACCAGGCGCTGGAGTCGACCGTCGTCGGCAAGGCCACTGCGCAACTGCTCAAGGACCTGACCGGTGACGATCCGTCCGGCTGGGGAACCGCCGAGCCGGTCACCCAGCCGTGGAACGTCTCGCAGCTCACCGCCTACTGCCGTCGCCGGGCCCCGAAGCCGACCTGGCTGGCCGTGGTCGGCGGCAAGGACGGCCTGCGGGCGACCGGTTCGATGGAGATCCATCGACGGCCGGCCGGGCTGGAAGAGGTCATCACCCTGGCTGTCGCGACCCCCGACGGATTGCCGTCACCGGACGACGTCCAGAAGGTCGGTGCGAGGCTGGCGAACAGCTTCACCCTGGTGTCGTTCTTCGCCCAGGGGGCTCGCGGGACGACCGATACGAACGCGATGCCGCACTGGGTCGGCGTACCGGCTCCGATGGCGATGGCGGTCGGCAACGACGCGGTTCGCGGCGACGGCCTGGCCAAGGCGATGGACGTCACCGGCATCGCCGACATCACCCCGGTGAAGATCGGGCCGTCCGGTTCGCCGGCCGTCTGGTATCCGATCGGGGACGGCAAGAGCCAGCTGGACTGGAACATCTACAGCCAACTGCTCGGTCGGCTGGTACCGCCAGGCGCTCCCGTCCGGCCGTGACGTGCGACCTTGCAACTGACCTGCAACTAACACGGCAACGAATCAGCGAATGAATCAGAGAGGTGGACGGGTGGCTGCGGTCTACAGCCGGGTGACGATCATCGGGCAGCGACGCCAGATGGACGCCGTACTGCCGGTCGACGAGCCGTTGGGCCGGCTGATGCCGGACCTGTTGCGGATGCTCGGCGAGCCGGTCGATCCGTCGCCGCGGCGCCGGTACCTGAGCACGCCGACCGGGCAGACGGTCTCGCTCGAGCTGACCCTGGGCTCGGCGCAGATCGGCGACGGTGCGGTGCTCCGGCTCGCGGCCGAGGGCGAGGTGCCACCGCCTCCCACCGTGTACGACGTCGCGGAGGAGGCCGTCGACGATCTCGAACGCCGCGGCACCACGTTCCAGCGCAGGCATCGGCACGGAGCCGCGGGCGCGGCGCTGATCTTCGCGCTGCTCGCCGGGGGGATCGCGCTGGCCCGCTCGGCGGACGCCGCAGTGGTCTCGTTCGTACTGCTGATCGTGGCGATCCTGACCGGCCTCCTCGGGGTCGTGCTCGGCCGTGCCGGGCAGCGCGCCACCGCCGTCACCCTGCTGATCGCGACGCCGGTACTGCTGGCGGTCGTGGCTTGGGCGCTCGGTGACTCGGAGGGCTGGTCTACGCCGATGAAGGCGGGAATCAGCGCGCTCGGCCTGGGCCTGGGGCCGCTGCTGTTCGCGATGGCCGGTCTCGCCGGTGGCGGACTGGTCGGAGGCGGTACGGCGGTGCTCTTCGCGCTGATCTGGATCGTAGGCGTGGCTGCTGAGGTCTCGACGGAAAAGCTGAGCGGGCTGATCGCCGTTGTGGCCGTGCTGCTGCTCGGCGTACTGCCGCGGCTCGCCCTGTC
Organism: Kribbellaceae bacterium; assembly: GCA_033851195.1. Classification (GTDB taxonomy): domain Bacteria; phylum Actinomycetota; class Actinomycetes; order Propionibacteriales; family Kribbellaceae; genus Kribbella. Next base: position 15,170 of record JAWWOY010000087.1, read on the forward strand.
GATGTCCGGGCTGACCGCATTGGACGATCGCCGGGCCCGCGGGACGGAGATCGGCCGGCCGGACGTGGAGGCGGCCCTGAACGCTGCCCACGTCGGACTCGCCCTGGCCGCGACCTCGATCGCGCTGTGGTCCGCGGCTGCCGGCGTGGTGCTCGCGCTGCACGGTTCCGCGTGGACCGTGGGCATCGCGGCGCTGCTCGCGCTGCTGCTGTGTGCGCGGTCCAGGCTGTATCCGTTGGCTGCCGAGGTGCTCGGCCTGTTCGCCGCGGCCGGTGTCATCGTCGCCGCACTGGTCCAGGTTCTGTCCGACCGGCCGCTGGGTGGCACACTTGTAGCAGTCGGACTACTCGTGGTGGTGGCCATGGTCGGAGCATTCGGCCTGAGCTGGACACCACAGGACCACGTGCAGGTCCGGCTCGGCCAGGTCCTGGACCAGCTCCAGGTGCTGGCCGTGGTGGCGCTGGTCCCGTTGGTTCTCGGAGTTTTCGGGGTGTTCAGCGATCTGCTCAACGTTTTCTGATCGGATGGTATGACCGGGGCGAACTGGCAGGCGGACATGCTGAACCGCCTCGACGACGGTTCTTCGGCATCCGGTGATGCCACTGCAGCACCTGCTGGCGAGCCTGTTGCGACGCCCGGCGGTCAACCTGCGCCTGAGCGACTGCCGCCGCCTCCGCCGCCGCCGTCGGGTGCGGGCTGGGGCGCGCCTGTCCCGCCGCAGGAGCAACAGCCGCAGTACGACCAAGGGCAGCAGTACCAGGGACAGCAGTATCAGGGGCAGCAGTACCAGGGGCCGTACGGACCGCCTGGGCCGCAGTATCCGCAGTACCAGCAGCCGCCGGTGCAGCAGTACGAACAGCCGCCTTATGGGGCCATGCCGCAGGTTCCGGCGACGCCGTACGAGCAGCCGTACGACCCGCAGTACGCCCAGCAGGGACCGCCGCCGCAGTACGGACCCGGGCCGAGCTACGGTCCGCCGCAGAACTACCCGCCGCCGCAGAACTACTCGCAGCCTCAGTACTCGCAGCCTCAGTACGGGCCGCCACCTGAGCAGAACTGGTCGCAGCCGCCTGTGGGTGATGGTGGTTGGAACACGCCGCAGCCGCAGGCGCCGACCGGCTGGAACCCGTCGCCGGAGGGGGGACCGGGCGCGCAGGCCTACACGCCGGCGTACCAGGATCCGCTGGCTGGACCTTTGCCCGTGGCGAGTGGATCGGTGGGGCTGCATGAGGACCGAACCGGTTCCGGCGGATTCCTCCGGCGGATCAGCCGGCTCGCAGCGGAGGCGGCGTACATCGCGGGTGCCTCCGGGCGGATGCAGCGCGACGTCGAGAACATCGCGATCATCCGGCGGCCGATCGGCATCGGCCGGATGATCGGCATCATCGGCCCGATTCCGCAGAGCGGTACGTCGACCGTCGCGGCGCTGCTGGCGGACGCGCTGGCCTCGCAGCGGACCGACATCGTGCTGGCCGTGGACGCGTTCCCACGCGAGGGCAAGCTGAGCCACCGGCTCGAGCAGGGCATCGTGGCCACGCCGGACTCGCGCATCCAGCTCGCCCGCGCCGAGCCGACCGCGGACGCCATCAGCGAGGTGCTCGCTGCTCGCAACGTAGGCGGCGCGAACCAGATCCCGCTGTCACTCGTCGACTGTCCGGCAGGCCTGTTCGAAGAAGCCACCGGGTATGTCGCGGGCGCGGCCCACGCGGTCGCGCTGATCATCCCGTCGGCGCGCGACGACGCCATGACCAGCATCAACCAGCTTGATCAGCTGACCACCGACGGCCAGCACATGCTGGTGGACAAAGGCCTGGTCATCATCGCCGAGAACCAGCCGGACGACCCGGGCGCGGTTCGATGGTTGCAGTCCGCCGTCTCCGACCGGGGCCTGGGCTACGTCGTCCTCCCGTACGACGACCACTTGGCGCGCGCCTGGCCGCTCCGGCCCGAGCAACTCGAGCCAGCCACCCGTCGGGCGGTGCTCGAACTGGCCGCTCGGCTCGTGGAACGCGCGACCCGCTAGCCCGCCGCCGCCGTACGGACGGGTCCGGCGAGATCTTTCACGAAACCGGGATGAACTGAAAGTCCAATCCATTCGTTCATCAGGTAGGTGCCGCAATTTTGGGCGGTCGGGTACAAAGCAAAGAAGCAGAGCGTTCAACTACTTTGGCGAACAACCCTGGAGGACCAGTTCAATGAGCGACGACAACTCGGCCGAACTCAGCCGCGCGATCGATACCCCGCGGGACCGCCGGACGGTGCTCCGTGGTGCCGCGGTGGCGGGTATCGCGGGGGTGAGCGTGCCGCTGCTTGCTGCCTGTAGCGGCAGCGGCGACTCAGCCGGCGGGACTCCGTCCAGCAGCACGCCCAGCTCGTCCGCCCCGACCAGTGCGCCGAGCTCCTCCAGCGGTAGCGCGACGGGTACCGTGCTCGGGACCACCGCTGACGTACCGGTTGGTGGCGGCAAGGTGTTCGCCGACGCCAAGATCGTCGTGACGCAGCCGACGGCGGGGCAGTTCAAGGGCTTCTCGGCGGTCTGCACCCACAGGGGCTGCACCGTTACGGCGGTCACGGACAAGACCATCGACTGCCCCTGCCACGACAGCAAGTTTGACTTCACCACCGGTGCGGTGGTGGCCGGACCGGCCCCGGCCCCGCTGCCACCGGTCGCGGTGACAGTCAAGGGCGGGAACATCGTCGGCCCTGCCTGAGAGGGGTCTGGGTCAGTAGTTCGTCGCGCCGACGTAGAGCAGCCTGTTCGGTGAGCCGGTGCCGGGGGTGAGCACCTTGTCCGGGGTTGCTGCGTCGGTCAGGGCAGCGGCGACGTCCGCCGGGCTGGCGCCCGGGTTCACGCTCAGGTACAGCGCAGCCGCGCCCGACACGTGCGGCGTGGCCATCGACGTACCGCTGAGCGTGGCCGTCGCGTCCGGCCCGGTGATGCCGACGGACTCGACGTTCACACCCGGCGCGAACAGATCCACACAGGTGCCGAAGTTGGAGAATGCCGCCTTGGCGTCGGTGTTGTCGGTCGCGCCGACGGTGATCGCCTCGGGCACCCGTCCCGGGGAGCCGCCGCAGGCGTCCGCGCTGTCGTTGCCTGCTGCCACCGAGTAGGTGATGCCGGCGGCGACTGACTTCTTCAGCGCCGCGTCCATGGCCGGGTCAGGACCGCCGCGGAGGCTCATGTTCACGACCGCCGGCTTGTGCGCGTGGGCCGTGACCCAGTCGATGCCCGCGACAACGCTCTCGGTCGTCCCCATACCGAAGCAGTTCATCGCCCGGACGGCGACCACCCTGGCGCGCTTGGCCACACCGAACTTCGTACCCGCGATCGTGCCGGCGACATGGCTACCGTGGCCATGGCAGTCGACGCCGTTCTTGCCGTCCTTGATCGTGTCGGTGCCGATCGAGGCGCGGCCGCCGAAGTCCCTGTGGGCCGCATAGATGCCGGTGTCGATCACGTAGACGGTGACGTTGCTCGCGGTGATCGGCTGGTAGTACGTCTTGTCCAGCGGCAGGTCACGCTGGTCCACTCGGTCCAGGCCCCACGGCGGATTGGCCTGGCTCCACGGCGGATTGTCCTGGCTCACGGCGATCTTCTGGTTCTGCTGGACGAACGCGACCCGGCTGTCGCCGGCCAGCTTCTTCGCCTGGTCCTCGGTCATGCTGGCCGAGAATCCCTCGACCGAGGAGCTGAAGTTCTGCCGCACCTTCACGTCGTACGACGTGGCCACGCTCTGGGTGGTGGCGTTGGTGGAGGCGACCGAACGGTCGCCGGACAGCACCACGACATAGCTGCCGGGGACGGCGGTCGGGCTGCCTGCGTCGCGGATGGAGACATCTTTGACCGGGCTGAGGGCGGCCTCACTGGCGTGGCTCCCGGGTGCGGTGGCGACCAGGCCGGCGATCGCGAGCGTGGCCGTCGCTGCCGCACCGATCGCGGTCCTCGACCGGCGCGATGTGATGAATGGGGACACGGCGGAACTCCCTCGCGTCAGCGTGAAGCCGGGTTGCCTCACGCTCATTCCTGCACGTCAACCCTGGCTGCCACGTTACGCATCCGGCCCGTCCCAAGGCTAGGGTCAGATGCGTAACCCGGAGATTCCCGAACGCGACCTTCGCGGGACCGTAATCCTGTCGGATCCGCGACATAGGGTGGGCGCGTGGCTGATCCATCGTCGTACCGCCCGGCTCCGGGCTCCATTCCCGACTCGCCAGGGGTCTACCGATTCAGTGACGCCGGCGGGCGGGTGATCTACGTCGGCAAGGCGAAGAATCTGCGCGCCCGGTTGTCGTCGTACTTCCAGGACGTGGTGAACCTGCACCCGCGGACCCAGTCGATGGTCACCACCGCGGCGAAGGTCGACTGGACCGTGGTGGCGAACGAGGTGGAGTCGCTGCAGCTGGAGTACTCCTGGATCAAGGAGTACGACCCGCGCTTCAACGTGAAGTACCGCGACGACAAGTCGTACCCGTGGCTCGCCATCACGGTGAACGAGGAGTACCCGCGGGTGATGGTCGGGCGCGGCCCGAAGAAGAAGGGTATCCGCTACTTCGGCCCCTACAGCCACGCCTGGGCGATCCGGGAGACGGTCGACCTGCTGCTCCGGGTCTTCCCGATGCGGTCCTGCAGCAAGGGCGTGTTCAACCGGCACCGGCAGATCGGCCGGCCCTGCCTGCTCGGCTACATCGGCAAGTGCGCCGCGCCCTGCACCGGACAGGTCAGCCAGCAGGAGCACCGCAAGATCGTCGAGGACTTCTCCGCCTTCCTGTCCGGTCAGACCGCGACCTACGTACGCCGGCTGGAGAAGGACATGCGCGCCGCCGCAGCCGAGCTGGAGTACGAGAAGGCAGCCAAGATCCGCGACGATCTGAGCGCCCTCGACAAGGCGCTGGCGAAGAACGCGGTGGTGCTCGGCGACGGCACCGACACGGACGTGATCGCGCTGTCGGAGGACCCGCTCGAGGTCGCGGTGCAGATCTTCTACGTCCGCGGCGGCCGGATCCGCGGCCAGCGCGGCTGGATCGCCGACAAGGCTGATGGGACCGCGACCACCGGCGACCTGGTCGAGCGGTTCATCCAGCAGACCTACGCAGGCGAGTCCGGCGACACGATCCCGCGCGAGATCCTGGTACCGACCCTGCCCGAGGGCGAGGAGGCGCTGGTCGAGTGGCTCTCCGCGCTGCGCGGCTCGCGGGTCGCGATCAGGGTGCCGCAGCGCGGTGACAAGAAGTCCCTGATGGCGACGGTCGAGCGGAACGCGCTGCAGACGCTGACCATGCACAAGACCAAGCGGGCCAGCGATCTGACCACCCGCAACCTCGCCCTGGAGGAGATCCAGGCCGCGCTCGATCTGCCCGAGGCGCCGCTCCGGCTGGAGTGCTACGACGTGTCCAACCTGCAGGGCACCGAGGTGGTCGCCTCGATGGTGGTGTTCGAGGACGGCCTGCCGCGCAAGAGCGAGTACCGGCGGTTCGTGATCAAGGGCGTCGACGGCCAGAACGACGTCGCCTCGATCGCGGAGGTGTTGACCCGGCGGTTCAAGCGGCTGCTGGACGAGCGCATCAGCACCCCCGATGGCGAGGACGAGGACCCCGCCGCGAACCTGATCGATCCCGAGACCGGCCGGGCGCGCAAGTTCGCGTACACGCCGGGCCTGGTGGTGGTGGACGGTGGCCCGCCGCAGGTCGCGGCCGCCCGGCAGGCGATGGACGAGTTGGGCCTCGGCGACATCCCGGTCTGCGGTCTGGCCAAGCGGCTGGAGGAGGTCTGGCTGCCCGACGACGAAGATCCCGTCATCTTCTCCCGTACGTCGGAGGGGCTGTACCTGCTGCAGCGGCTGCGGGACGAGGCGCACCGGTTCGCCATCACGCACCACCGCAACCGGCGTTCGAAGTCGATGGTGGAGAGCGTGCTCGACGACGTACCGGGATTGGGAGAGGTACGGCGCAGGACGCTGCTGCGGCACTTCGGCTCGCTGAAGAAACTCCGCCAGGCCACGGTCGACGAGGTAGCCGGACTGCCCGGGTTCGGGCGTCGTACTGCCGAGTCGGTGGTGCTGGCGGTGAATTCCGCGGCAGCGAAGGCCGACACTGGTCGCGCGCCGACGGTCAACACCGCCACAGGCGAGATACTGGACGACGACGCACCGGAACTGTCCGGCGCGACCGGCGGGGATCGGAACGGGGAGAACTGAGAAGAAGATGGACGTCTCGGGCGGCAACCTCATCATCGTGTCCGGCATGTCCGGCGCGGGACGCAGCTCGGTCGCGGACGTACTGGAGGACCTGGGCTGGTTCGTGGTCGACAACCTGCCGCCGATGTTCCTCACCGCCATCGTCGAGCAGGTGGTCGGGACCGGCGCGTCGCCGCGGCTGGCGATCGTGGTCGACGTCCGGACCGGGATGTTCTTCGACGAGCTCGGCTCGGCGCTGCTGGACCTGCGGGCCAAGGGCTACCGGCCGCTGACTGTGTTCCTGGAGGCCTCCGACGACGTCATCGTGCGCCGGCAGGAGAGCGTCCGCCGGCCGCACCCGCTGCAGGGAGAGGGCCGGCTGCTGACCGGGATCCAGCGCGAGCGCGAGCTGCTCGGCGACATCCGGGCCGGCGCGGACCTGGTGATCGACACCTCGAACCTGAACATCCACCAGCTCGCGGCGAAGATCGTGAACGCCTTCGGCGACGAGACCGCGGAGCTGCGGGCCACCGTGGTCTCGTTCGGTTTCAAGTACGGCATCCCGGTGGATGCTGATGTGGTGGCGGACATGCGCTTCGTGCCGAACCCCTACTGGCAGCCCGACCTGCGCCCGATGACGGGGCAGGACAAGCCTGTGTCGGACTTCGTCCTCGGCCACCCGTTGGCCCAGCAGTTCCTGCGGAACTACGTGGACGTCCTGGACACTCTGCGGACCGGTTATCTGAACGAGGGCAAGCGGTTCGTCACGATCGCGATCGGCTGCACCGGCGGGAAGCACCGAAGCGTCGCGATGGCCGAGGAGATCGGGCGGCAGTTGCGCGAGAAGGGTTCACCCACGTTGGTCGTGCACAGGGATCTGGGTCGGGAGTGACCGCGTAGTGTCACGGGCTCCACGAGTCGTCGCACTGGGGGGCGGGCACGGCCTGGCCGCCTCACTGTCAGCCCTGCGCCAGGTCACCGATCAGCTCACCGCGGTGGTCACGGTGGCCGACAACGGCGGTTCGTCCGGTCGGCTGCGGCGAGAGCTCGGTGTGCTGCCGCCAGGTGACCTGCGGATGGCGCTGGCCGCGTTGTGCCGTGACGACGAGTGGGGCCGGACCTGGGCGAATGTGCTGCAGCATCGCTTCCGCAGTGATGGCGAGCTGCATGACCACGCGGTCGGGAACCTGCTGATCGTCGCGTTGTGGGAGCTGCTCGGCGAGGCTGTCGACGGTCTCGACTGGGTGGCCCGGCTGCTCGGCGCGCAAGGCCGGGTGCTCCCGATGTCGGCTGTCCCGCTGGACATCACCGCCCGCGTGATCGGCCTGGATCCCTTGCATCCCGAGGTGATCACCGAGATCCGCGGTCAGGCCGAAGTGGCAACCACAGAAGGCCATGTCGTCGATGTCGCGCTGGATCCGGCCGATCCACCGGCGTGTCCCGAGGCCCTGGTCGCCATCGCGGCGGCCGACTGGGTGGTGGTCGGCCCGGGCTCGTGGTTCACCTCGGTGATCCCGAACCTGCTGGTGCCGGCGTTGGCCCGCGGCCTGCAGGAGACGAACGCGCGCCGCCTGCTGACGCTCAACCTCGGGGAGCAGAAGGGCGAGACCGACGGCTTCTCCCCGGAGACTCACCTCGAGGTGCTGGCCGCGCATGCCCCCGAGTTGCGGATCGACGTCGTACTGGCCGATTCGGGGCATGTGCCGGATCCGGCATCGTTACGCCGTACTGCGGAGTCGCTCGGCGCGGAACTGGTGATCGCCGACATCGCCGACGACCACCAGCATCTTCATCACGATCCCGCCAAGCTCGCCAAGATCTACCGCGAAATCTTCGAGCAGTAGCGCCTACTTCGGGAAGATCGGCCCTTGGTGCAGCTGACCGGGGTCCGGGGTTGTCCGGGTTCGGCCGCCCGAAAGGTTGCCACCGGCCGTAACGGGGGACTGGTCGGAGGAGTTGAACCGGTGCCGGCCCGAGGGTCTTTGACAACGGTGGGAGGATTCTTACATGGCGATGACAGCACAGGTGAAGTCCGAGTTGACCAGTATTCAGGTCACCAAGCCCTGTTGCCGTAAGGCCGAGGTCTCGTCCGTCCTGCGATTCGCAGGCGGGTTGCACATCGTGTCGGGGCGCATCGTCGTCGAGGCCGAACTGGACAGTGGCGCGGCGGCCCGGCGGCTGCGCAAGGACATCGCCGAGATCTTCGGCCACCCGTCCGACGTCGTGGTGGTCTCCCCGGCCGGCATCCGCAAGCAGACCAAGTACGTCGTCCGCGTCGTCCGCGACGGGGACGCCCTGGCGCGGCAGACGGGCCTCGTGGACAACCACGGCCGACCCGTTCGGGGTCTTCCGCCGGCGGTTGTGTCGGGTGCCTCCTGCGATGCCGTCGCGGCCTGGCGTGGCGCCTTCCTGGCGCACGGGTCGCTGACCGAGCCGGGTCGCTCGTCCTCGCTCGAGGTGACCTGCCCGGGACCGGAGGCTGCGCTGGCTCTCGTGGGTGCCGCCCGGCGTCTCGGGATCGGTTCGAAGGCCCGGGAAGTCCGCAATGTGGACCGCGTGGTGATCCGCGATGGCGATGCGATCGGTGCGCTGCTGACCCGCCTCGGCGCGCACGAGTCCGTGCTGGCCTGGGAGGAGCGGCGGATGCGTCGCGAGGTCCGGGCGACCGCGAACCGGCTCGCGAACTTCGACGACGCGAACCTGCGCAGGTCCGCCCGCGCGGCTGTCGCAGCCGGTGCGCGGGTCGAGCGGGCGCTGGAGATCCTCGGCGACGATGTGCCGGATCACTTGCAGGTAGCGGGAAAGCTGCGGCTGGAGCACAAGCAGGCCAGCCTCGAGGAGCTCGGCCAGCTGCATGAGCCGGCCCTGACCAAGGACGCGGTGGCAGGCCGGATCCGGCGGCTGCTCGCGATGGCCGACAAACGTGCCGCCGACCTCGGGATCCCGAACACCGAGGCCAACCTGACCCCGGACATGCTCGACCCAGCCTGACCAGTCCGGCGCGGTGGGCGCCTCAGCCTCACATCGCCTGGCACTCGGCCGGCGTCACTGACCCATCCCAGGTGGTTGGATGGCGGCCTCATGGGGTTCAGTCACGTCGAGAAGCCGAGGACAAATGGGCGACGAAAAAGATGAAGCCAAAGCAACGCACGCCATCCAGCAGGCGGGCGTAAATGCGCGAGCCGAGTGGCTGCGTCGGGAAGCTGAGAGGCAGAGGCAAGTCGAGGCTGAGAAGAAGGAAGCCGAAGATCTGAGGAAGCAAGTCGAAGAGGCTGTGAAGAGGAAGCAAGCCGAAGAGGCTGCGAAGAACAAAATGGTCGTCGACGAGCCTGGGCGGCCGACAGGCGAGGCGTGGCCGGAAAAGTCGGCCGAGCCCAGCTCGCCAGGGTTGATGTCGACCATGGCAGCGAAGCTTGGAGTCGGCAAGCCGGGCGACGTCGAGCTGGTCAAGAAGCTCCTCGACGCGGGGCGGCCGCCGGCCTCCGGCCAGACTGGAAGCGGTACCCAGGCGGACGGGGCCAAGGCGAGGACCTTCGGGGCCGTCGGCGGCCGCGGACCGGCTGCGGCTGCCGAGCGCTGACAACAGCGAACGGATGCTTGGCCGCTGTGCGTCCCTGGCGGTGGATGGAACCACTGAGGTCGGTGGGCTGTTGGGCTAGTGTTCGGTTCGTATTGACAACAACTGATCCATCCGCTGTGCGAGGAGATGCAGTCCCGTGACCGTTCGCGTAGGTATCAACGGCTTCGGCCGGATCGGCCGTAACTTCTTCCGCGCCGTACAGGCGTCCGGTGCCGACATCGAGGTCGTCGCCGTCAATGACTTGACCGACAACCAGA
>JAWWOY010000255.1:0-3582 GCA_033851195.1 Kribbellaceae bacterium
CGTGAGCAGCAAGCGCGGCCGACCGCGGCATCCCGACGTACTGACACCGGCCGAGTGGCGGGTGGTGCACGCCGTCCGGCACGGGATGTCCAACCGGCAGATCGCCACCCGGCGCGGGATCAGCGTCGACGCGGTGAAGTTCCATGTCGCGAACGCGCTGCTGAAGCTCGGCCTGGCCCGGCGCGCCGAACTACGAACCTGGCGCGGCGTGCCGGCCGACAGTGCGCTCCCGCACCCCGATGCCTTGAAAGGACACACCATGACCGGACCACTTCAGCTCGGCGTACTGGGACAGATCTCCCGACCCGTCAGCGACATCTCCCGCGCGGTCGAGTGGTACGAGAAGGTGCTCGGCCTGCCGCATCTCTACACGTACGGAGATTTGGCGTTCTTCGACTGCGGCGGCACCCGCTTGTTCCTCAGCGCCGCGGAAGACCCAGCCAAGGCCGGTGAACCGTCCGTCCTCTACTTCCGTGTCGACGACATACACCTGGCGTACGACGAGTTGACGGCGCGCGGTGTCGTGTTCGAAGGCGCACCGCACCTGATCCACCGGCACGATTCGGGGGTGGAGGAGTGGATGGCCTTCTTCTCCGACCCGGACGCGCAACCGCTGGCCGTCATGTCCCAGGTCCACCCCACACCCGGGTCGTGACAGGGCCGCCCGAACCAGGCGTCCAGCACGGCGTCGTCCGGGAGCACCCCCTCACTGGCGCGTTCGACGATGCGCATCAGCAGGATCATCCGCGCACTTTCGCTGCTGGTCATCGATTCCACGCCGGTCCAGAGGCCGGGATCAGCTACCCCTGCCGACGGCATTGCCTGGCGTTGTCTGCAACGCATGTGCCACCCCCGTGCGATACCACTCCGATGGAGTGCCGCCGAGGTCTTGGGCAGCTGACGACTGGGGAGTGTGCCTGTGCGGCACTCCACGCGTCACAGCCGACAGTACGGCTATCCGCCCGGGCTGCACAGCGTTCGTCCGGTCTTCATCTGGCGCGTCAGCCGAGGGCGCAGCGCCACTACCGATCAGTCGGCCGGCGGCGTCCAGACGTTCGTGCGCTCCATACCGGCCGCGCGGCCCTTCGCGGAGACCACCAGGGCCATTTTGCGGGAGGCCTCGTCGATCATCTCGTCGCCGAGCATCACCGCGCCGCGGGCGCCACCGGCAGCCGAGGTGTAGTGGTCGTACGCGTCCAGGATGTTCTCGGAGTGGTCGTAGTCCTCCTGCCGCGGCGAGTAGACCTCGTTGGCCGCCGCGATCTGGTCCGGGTGCAGCACCCACTTACCGTCGAAGCCCAGCGCCGCCGACCGGCCGGCCACCCGGCGGAACCCGTCCAGTTCCTTGATCTGCAGGTAAGGCCCGTCGATCGCCTGCATACCGTGCGCCCGGGCCGCCATCAGGATCTGCATCAGGATGTAGTGGTAGGCGTCGCCCACGTCGTAGCCGGGCGGCTGCTCTCCCACTACCAGCGACTTCATGTTGATCGAGGCCATGAAGTCCGCCGGGCCGAAGATGATCGTCTCCACCCGCGGCGAGGCCTGCGCGATCGCGTTCACGTTGGTCAGTCCGAGCGCGTTCTCGATCTGCGCCTCGATGCCCAGCCGGCCGGGCTCCAGGCCGTGCACCTTCTCCAGTTGGGTCAGCAGCAGGTCGAGTGCGACCACCTGCTCGGCGGTCTGCACCTTCGGCAGCATGATGCAGTCCAGATTCGCGCCGGCGCCGGAGACCACCTCGATGACGTCGGCGTAGGTCCACTCGGTGGTCCAGTCGTTCACCCGGACCACCCGGGTCTTCGAACCCCAGCCGCCCTCGTTGAGTGCGGACACGATGTTCTTGCGCGCATCGACCTTGGCGATCGGCGCGACTGAGTCCTCCAGGTCGAGAAACACCTGGTCGGCGTCCAGGCCCTTCGCCTTCTCCAGGAACCGCGGGTTCGACCCGGGCGTGGCCAGGCAGGATCGCCGGGACCGGAATGCCTTGCCCGTCGTACCGGCTGCCGCGCCCGTTGTCGTACCGGTCGCTGTCTGCTCCGCCATCGCCGTACCCTCCATCGCTCGAGGTCCACCTGTTTCGGCAGCGTACGACCAGTCTCCCGCCGCGGCCGGTGACATCGCTCACCCCCCGCCGTGGCTGTGGCACTCCTCACCGTCATCCGCGACCTATGACACCCTGGACCGGTGACGACGGAGCAGGCGGGCGCCACGGCCGAGATCGCTGCGGTGATGAAGAAGGCCGGACTGGTGTGGCTGTCCTGGGACGGCCAGCGACCCGTACCGGCCTGGTTCGCTGCGGTCGAAGGCTCGTACGTCGTACTGGCCGATTCTGCGGGTAGTGCCGAGCAGCCGCTGCCGGGTCTAGTTGCAGCAGGCGCGGCCGAGGTCGTCGTACCGGCCAAGCCTGCTACTAGCCGCCTAGCGAGCTGGAGCGCGACAGTACGACGCTTGGAGCCCGGCGGCGAGGAGTGGACCGCTGCGGCGCAGGTGCTGAGAACTGAGCGGCTGAACGCCTCCGGACTCGACACCCAGCTAGACCGCTGGAAGACCGAGGCAGAGCTGCTAGTGCTCGAGCCGACCGGCCAGATCACCGAAGCAGCCGGCCGCTACGACGACAGCCCGCGAGCAGAGGCTCCAGTGGACACTCCGGCAACGACCAGGGGGAAGCGCCCGATCACCGTGCACCGGCGCTCCCGCCGTAGGCCCAAGCTGTCCTGAGATCCAAGCCGTAACGGGGGCAACTTTCCTCCCAGCCGTTCCGTATCTGCGGTCGTCAACTGACACCACGAGGACGGGACGACCGAATGCTGGGGAGCGGCAAACGCGACAGAGAGTTCTCCGAGTTCGTGCTGAACCGCCGGTCCCCGAGCGCCGATCCGGCGGACACCACACCGATCGTGGCTGCCCCCAGCGTCACGCTGGATGGACTGATCGCCGCCGTCACCGATCCGGCGTTCACGCTGAAGAGGTACTGATCGCGCGCTGACACGACGCCTCGAAGGGCTGGTACCCGTCGACTCCGCGTTGCGGGTACTAGCCTTCGATCATGAGCGGAGCCCCGTCGCGCGTCTATGTCGCCCGGCTGGCCGGTCTACCCGTGTATGACCCGAACGGGGACCAGGTCGGCAAGGTCCGCGACGTCGTCGTCATGCTCCGGCAGGGACGGCAGCCGCCGCGAGTGCTCGGTCTGGTGATAGAGGTCTTCAGCCGACGGCGGATCTTCCTGCCGATGACGCGCGTCACCTCGGTGGAGGCAGGCCATGTGATCACTACCGGACTGGTGAACATGCGCCGGTTCGAGCAACGCCCGACCGAGGTGCTGGTGCTCGGCGAACTGCTGGACCGTACCGTCACCATCACCGAGACCGGTGCGTCCGCCGTGGTGTTCGACGCCGCGATGGAACAGTGGCGGACCCGTGACTGGGTGCTGTCGAAGGTGGCCGTCACCGAGGGTGCCAAGCGGTTCCGCCGGCGCGGCCAGTCGCACGTGCTGGACTGGGCCGACGCCTCCGGCCTGACCTCGCCCGAGGAGGGCCAGGGCGCGACGCACATCCTGGCCGCGTTCGAGTCGATGAAGCCTGCCGA
>JAWWOY010000122.1:0-2813 GCA_033851195.1 Kribbellaceae bacterium
CTGGCGATCAAGCAGACGCTCTACCGCACCTCGGGTGACTCCCCGATCGTGGACGCGCTGATCGACGCGGCCGAGTCGGGCAAACAGGTGCTGGTGCTGGTCGAGATCCAGGCCCGCTTCGACGAGCAGGCGAACATCAAGTGGGCGCGCCAACTGGAGCACGCGGGCTGTCATGTCGTATACGGCGTGATCGGGCTGAAGACGCACTGCAAGCTGTCCATGGTGGTCCGCGAGGAACCTGACGGGCTGCGTCGTTACGTCCACATCGGCACCGGCAACTACCACCCGAAGACTGCCCGGCTGTACGAGGACCTCGGCCTGCTCACCTCGGACCGAGTCGTCACCGAGGACGTCGCGCACCTGTTCAACACCCTGTCCGGCTTCGCCCTCAGCAGCGGCTACCGGCGCCTCCTGGTCGCCCCCCAGTCGGTACGCCGGGGTCTGCTCGCGCGGATCGAACGGGAGGTCCAGCACCATCTAGCCGGCCGCCCGGCCCGGGTCCGCATCAAGGTGAACAGCCTGGTCGACGAGGCCCTGTCGGATGCGCTTTACCGCGCTTCGCAGGCCGGCGTACCGGTCGACCTGTGGATCCGCGGCATCTGCACCATCCGGCCCGGCGTACCGGGCCTGTCCGAGAACATCCGGGTCCGCAGCATCCTGGGCCGGTTCCTCGAGCACAGCCGGGTCTTCTGGTTCGAGAACGGCGGCGAGGCGGAGGTCTGGATCGGTTCGGCCGATCTGATGCACCGCAACCTGGACCGCCGGGTCGAGGTGTTGGCCCAAATCAGGGAACAGGACCACGTCACCGAGCTGGGCGACCTGTTCGACCTCGGTTTCGACGAGGGGACCGGCTCGTGGTGGCTGCAGCCCGACGACACTTGGCAGGCCCGCCTGACCGGGCCGGACGGCAACCCGCTGGTTGACCTGCAGGAACGCCTGATCGCCACCCGAGGCCGTCGCCGACCGGCCGAGCCCATTACCTAGCCGCTGAGGTTTCTTGATGAACAACGGGGCGACCGTGATCGCCGCCGGCGGTGTCGTGTGGCGCGAGAGCCGCGGCAGCTGGCAGGTCCTGCTGGTGCACCGCCCGCGGTACGACGACTGGTCCCTGCCGAAGGGCAAGCTGTACCAGCACGAACACGTGCTGGTGGCGGCCTGGCGGGAGATCAAGGAGGAGACCGGTCAGCGGGTCGTCCTCGGCCCGGCGCTCGGCATCCAGCAGTACGACGTGCGCAAGAACGGCGGCACGGTGCCGAAGCTGGTGCATTACTGGGCGGCGCACCTCGCTGGTGCGGCCCGACCCTTCGAGCCGAACGACGAGGTGGACAAGCTCGAGTGGCTGCCTTTGGACAGTGCCCGGCAGAGACTGAGCTACCCCCGCGACGTCGACATCCTCGACGCGCTGGACGGCAAGGTCCCGGTCACGTCCACCGTGATCCTGCTCCGGCACGCGGCAGCAGTGAAGCGGAAGGCCTGGAGCGGCAGTGACACCGCCCGGCCGCTGACCGAAGAAGGTGCCGCCACGGCCGAGCGGCTGGTCGGCGCATTGACTGCCCTGGGCGTCGACCGGGTGCTGAGCAGCGACGCCGAGCGATGCACGGCCACGGTCGCACCGTACGCCGCCGCGACGGGGCTGCCGATCGAGTTGCACCCGGAGATCTCCGAGCGTGGTTACCAGACGGACCCGTCGGAGCTGAAAGGGCTGGCGGCGGAGGCCTGGAAGCCCGGCAAGGTCACCGTGATCTGCTCCCACCGGCCGGTACTGCCGGCCCTGTCCCGGGAACTCGGGCTCAAGGTCGGCAAGTTCGACGCCGGCGCCTTCGTGGTGGCCCACCAACTCCCCACCGGCCGGCTGGCGCACGAACGCTTCAGCGCGCCCTGAGGACTTCCGCCGCCTTCTGGGCAAGCGCCTCGATCCGGGGATTGAGGCCGCTGAATTCCGACGCGTGCCGCTCGACGATCTCCTGCTGCACGGTCACTTCGGCTTTGTCCAGCGCGCCGAACAGGCCGACCGCACCGCCACAACGCACGAAGGTGACCGCAAAGGCCACCTCAGCGGTACTCGGTCGATACTCCCGAGCCGGTACCGCGGGCTGCACCTCGTCCCCCACAGGCAGATCCACCCGGCGCTGCACAGGCCGTACCGCGGCGTACGAGCCCCGAGTGATTCCGAACTGGGACAGGTCACCCCGGACGTTGAACTGCTCGCCTCGCTTGAGCCGATACCCCTTCGCCGCCAGGCAGTCGGTCAATGCCAAGCTATGAGCAAGCACTATCGCCTGGACGCTCTTCCCCCGGTCCTTGACCAGCGCGTTGCCGAGTTCGAAGTACCGGTCTCGCAGCGCGCCGACCTCGTCCGGAGGCCCGAGTGGTTCCCTGGCCGACTTCTCGCAACTGGCGGCCGTTTCGTGGAAGGCGGGTTCCTTCCTCACGATCGTGGCGGGCTGGGCGCGCATCGGCGTACCGAATCCGTATTTGCGTGCCTCAGCCTCCGTGCGCGGGCTGATAGCCGGCCGGAGGAGCGCGGGCACCACCGGGTCCGGTCCGGCGCTCAACGCGCGTTCCTGGGGGTAGCCGGCCTTGGCCAGGCAGTCGTTGAACAGCTGCAGATCGGCCTTCTCGATCAACCCGAGATCGGCACGGCGGAATAGGTCGAACGGCTTGCCACCGGCCGGCAGCGGCGGCAACTCCGCGACCTGCGGTACGGGTTGGGTGCCACAGGCAGCCAACCCCAGCAGTGCGACGACAACCAGCAACGAACGCATCTCTCCCCCTCGGCGGAAGCGGGGGCGGGCCGGGGGGCCCCGCCCCCC
>JAWWOY010000123.1:0-7397 GCA_033851195.1 Kribbellaceae bacterium
TTCCGGTGGCGGCAAGGATCAGGTCCATGGACCTTTACCTCGCACCACCGGGATGGCGCGGCTCACTCCGCGGACGGGTTGAGGCCGGGATACGGGGGTGCCCCGGCCACCGCGGAGGAGACTCACCAGATAGCCACCGATCGAGCGGACCCGGACCGCCGGTGCCGGGTCGAGGATTTGGTAGCCGGTGCCGGCCCGGCGAAGATGTGCGGCTGCGGCCAGTGCGTGCGGGCCCGCGCCGACGACAGCAACGGCTGTCTCGTCCATGCGTGGTCTCCCCCCACCCCTGAACTGAACCTGCCCCCAGGTGTTGTCAGTATGGCTCATCCGGCGGCGGAGCGCACCGGCCCAGGTGACTCTGGTCTCCGCCAGGGCCGGGCCACCACAGTTCCTGCGGCGGAAGCGATGGTGTCCCTGTGGGCTCCGGTGTGCTAGATGCGCGATAAGGTCCCGTAACAGTCGAACGGAAGGTGGATCGTTTCCATGAGCGTCGGTGAAGTCGCGGGGCTGATCGCAGCCTGCGCGCTGCTCATCCTGGTGGGCCTGCTGGCCTACCCGATCCTGAAGCTCGGCAAGGTGCTTGACGAGACCCGGATCATGGTCAAGGGCGTCTCGGACTCGAGCGTGCCGCTCCTCGATGAGGTGACCACCACGGTGGCGACCACGAACGCCCAGTTGGCGAAGGTGGACACCATCACCGACAACGCAACAACCGTGACGACCAACGCGGCCGCGCTCGCGTCGCTGTTCGCGGCCACCGCCGGCGGCCCGCTGGTGAAGGCCGCCGCGTTCACGTACGGCGTCCGCCGGGCGCTGGGCGAGAGCCAGCGCCGGGACGTGTCCCGCCGGGTGAAGGAGCAGATGAAGGCCGAGCGCAAGGCGAAGAAACGGGGTGACGCACAGTGAAGCGGCTGATCTGGTTCGTGATCGGCACGGCGGTCGGCATCTACGCCGTCACCAGGCTGAAGAAGAAGGCCCGGGTGCTGGCGCCCGAGAGCCTGCAGGCCTCGGTGGAGAAGATGGCCACCGCGATCCGGCACTTCGGTGACGAGGTCAGGGAGGGCATGGCCGAGCGCGAGACCGAACTGCGGGACGCCCTGGGCATCGACACGGCAGCCAGCGACACGATTCGTAAGGACGATCGGTAACACCCATGGAGACCAGTGAGATCCGCCGCCGGTTCCTGACCTACTTCGAGGACCGGGGCCACACCGTCGTACCCAGTGCGCCGTTGCCGGCGAGCGACCCGAACCTGTTGTTCGTGCCGGCCGGCATGGCGCCCTTCGTGCCGTACTTCGTCGGCCAGCAGACGCCGCCGTTCCCGCGCGCGACCAGTGTGCAGAAGTGTGTCCGCACCCTCGACATCGAGGAGGTCGGGAAGACCACCCGGCACGGCACGTTCTTCCAGATGAACGGCAACTTCTCCTTCGGCGACTACTTCAAGGAGAAGGCGATCGAGTACGCCTGGGACCTGGTCACCAGGTCGCAGGCCGACGGCGGCTACGGCTTCGACGAGTCTGTGCTGTACGCCTCGGTGTACTACGAGGACGACGAGGCGATCGACATCTGGAAGCGGGTCGCCGGGCTGCCCGACGACCGGATCGTCCGGCTCGGCATGAAGGACAACTTCTGGTCGATGGGCGTGCCCGGTCCGTGCGGCCCGTGCTCGGAGATCCTGATCGACCGCGGCCCGGAGTTCGGCGCCGACCGGGACTGGGAGGCGGGCGACCGCTACCTGGAGTTCTGGAACCTGGTGTTCATGCAGAACATCCGCGGGGAGGGCCCGGGCAAGGAGGGCTACCCGATCGTCGGCGAGCTGCCGAAGAAGAACATCGACACCGGTATGGGGCTCGAGCGGGTCGCGTTCCTGCTGCAGGGCGTCGACAACATGTACGAGATCGACGAAGTCTTCCCGGTGATCGAGAAGGCCTCCGAGCTGACTGGCCGCAAGTACGGCCGCGACCCCGTCGACGACGTCCGCTTCCGGGTGGTGGCGGACCACGTCCGCAGCGCGCTGATGATCATCGGCGATGGTGTCACCCCGGGCAACGAACAGCGCGGCTACGTACTGCGCCGGCTGCTGCGGCGGGCAGTCCGGTCGATGCGGCTGCTGGGCTACGAGGACCCCAGCCTGGTGGAGCTGCTGCCGACCAGCCTGGAGCAGATGAAGAAGTCGTATCCCGAGCTGGAGCGCGACTTCGGCCGGATCAGCCAGATCGCGTACGCCGAGGAGGAGGCGTTCCGGCGCACCCTCACGGCCGGGACCAGCATCTTGGACCTCGCCGTACGCAACACCAAGGACGACGGTGGCCGGTCGCTGGCCGGCACGCAGGCGTTCCAGTTGCACGACACCTACGGGTTCCCGATCGACCTGACCATCGAGATGGCCGCGGAGCAGGGCCTGCAGGTCGACACCGAGGGCTTCAAGGCGCTGATGACCGAGCAGCGCGAGCGGGCGAAGGCCGACTCCCGGGCGAAGAAGCTCGGCCACGCGGACACCTCGGGCTACCGCGAGCTGCGCGAGAACGGCACAACCGAGTTCACCGGGTACCAGGAGTTGGCGACCGACTCGCAGGTCCGCGGCGTACTGCGGGAGGGCTTGATCGTGCCTGCGGCAGAGCAGGGCGACACCGTCGAGGTGGTGCTGGAGAAGACCCCGTTCTACGCCGAGTCCGGTGGCCAGATCGCGGACGAGGGCCTGATCGTCGCCGACGGCGTCAAGCTGCGGGTGCTCGACGTGCAACGCCCGGTGAAGGGCCTGATCGTGCACCGGGTGAAGGTGCTCGAGGGCCTCCTGCAGCCCGGTCTCGACGTGCATGCGGAGGTCGACCACGAGTGGCGGGTCGAGGCCTGCCAGGCGCACTCCGGCACGCACGTCGTGCACGCCGCGCTGCGCCAGGTGCTCGGCCCGACGGCGCTGCAGAGCGGTTCGTACAACAAGCCCGGCTACCTGCGGCTCGACTTCGCCTGGCCGTCGGCGCTGACCCAGGAGGCCCGCAGCGAGATCGAAGAGGTCGCCAACCTCGCGGTCCGCCAGGACCTGCCGGTGTCGGCGCAGTACATGTCATTGCCTCAGGCACGCGAGTTCGGCGCCTTGGCGCTGTTCGGCGAGACGTACGACGAGGAGGTCCGGGTCGTCGAGATCGGCGGGCCGTGGTCGCGCGAGCTGTGCGGTGGTACACACGTCAAGCACTCCTCCCAGGTCGGTGCGCTGACCATGACGAGCGAGTCCTCGGTCGGCGCGGGCGTGCGCCGGCTGGAGGCGTTCGTCGGTTTGGAGGCGCTGCATTACCTGGGCAAGGAGCGCGCACTCGTGCGGCTGCTCAGTGAGTCCCTGAAGACCCGGCCGGAGGAGCTGCCGGCGAAGGTTGCGGACCTGTCCGAGCGACTCCGGGCCGCCGAGAAGGAGCTCGAGAAGGTCCGCGCCGGCCAGGTGCTGGCGGCCGCGCCCGGCCTCGCGGCCAATCCGAAGGACGTGTTCGGCGTCGCGTACGTCGGCCACCGGGCGCCCGACGGCGTGAACGGCGGCGACCTGCGCAAGCTGGCGCTCGATGTGCGCGGCCGGGTGCCGGCGGACCGGCCGGCCGTGGTCACCGTATTGAGCGTGAACGACGGCAAGCCCGCTGTGGTAGTCGCGCTGAACGACACCGCGCGCGAGTGGCGGCTCAAGGCCGGCGACCTGGTCCGGGTCGCGGCCGAGCACCTCGGTGGTCGCGGCGGCGGCAAGGACGACGTCGCGCAGGGTGGCGGCACCGACCCGGCCGGGGTGGACCAGGCCCTGGCAGCCGTCGAGCATGCCATCGGCCAGCTGGTCACTGGCTAGTGCCGGACCCAGGACATTGGGTGCGCAGCGGAGTGCGGGTGGCGCTGGATATCGGCGAGGCCCGGATCGGCGTAGCCAGCAGTGACCCGGACGGCATTCTCGCGACACCGGTGGAAACTGTGCGTCGCGGACCCGGAGACCTTGACAGAATCGCTAGTCTCGTAGCCGACCTCGATGCGTTCGAGATCGTGATCGGCCTGCCGCGCTCGCTGTCCGGCGGTGAGGGCCCGGCCGCGGCCCGGATCCGCGAGGTGGCGGCCCAGGTCGCGGCGAAGGTGTCGGAGCGGGGGATGGGCAAGGACGGCAACTCGGGAATGGCGGTGCGCCTGGTGGACGAGCGGTTCACCACGGTCACCGCCGAGCGGATGCTGCGGGAACGCGGGAAGAAGGGCTCCAAACGGCGGGCAGTGGTCGACCAGGCCGCGGCGGTCGTGATTCTGCAACACGCGCTCGACTTCGAGCGTGAGACCGGCAACCCACCCGGGAGGCCCCTGTGAACGGACCATCGGTGAACGCGGACGACGAGCTGGCAGTGGTTGAGGATGCGGGTACGGACGACGACCTGCACGCGGATCTGGGCCTGCGCGCGGAGACCCGGGCCGAGCGGCGGATCAACCGGCGCAAGGCCCGGGCGCGTCGCGGGTTCGGCTGCTTCGCCGGCCTGATCTCGCTGGTCGTTGTCGGCGCCCTGCTCGGCGGGGTCGCGCTGGGCCTCGGCAAGGGCCGCGACTACTTGGGAAAGCTGTTCTCGGCGCCCGACTACGTGGGCGAGGGCACCACTGCGGTCACGGTGGAGATCACCGCAGGGCAGAGTTCCAAGGCCATTGCCGCGACCCTGGAGAAGGTCGGTGTGGTGAAGAGTGCCGCGGCGTTCGAGCGGGTCGCCCGGGACGACACCCGGTCCAAGTCGATCCAGGCCGCGACGTACACCCTGCGCAAGCAGATGTCGGCCATGGCCGCGCTGACGCTGCTGCTGGACCCGGCAAAGTCGATCCTGGTCACCCGCGTCACGTTCCCCACCGGCCGGACGAAGAAGGAGGTCGCGGCGACGCTGCAGGCGTCCAAGGCGGCCAAGCTACCCCCCGGCGCAGTGGCCGCGGCAATGGCCAAGCCGCAGACGCTCGGCCTGCCGGCGTACGCGAAGAACAACCCGGAGGGCTTCCTCTACCCGGGCGCGTACAACGTACCGACGAAGGGCGCGACGGCGTACTCGATCCTGCGGCAGATGACGGCCCAGTACAACAAGGTCGCAGCCCAGTTGAAGCTGGTGCAGACCGCCAAGGCGAAGAACCTGGACCCGTATCAGGCGGTGATCGTGGCCAGCATCGTTGCCGCGGAGACCAACCGGGCGCAGGACTACCCGAAGGTCGCCCGGGTGATCTACAACCGGCTGGCCGCCGGCATGCGGCTGCAGATGGACTCCACGATTCACTACGTGGTCGGCCGTAACGGTGGTGTCTTCACCTCGGCGGCGCAGCGGCAGGTCGACTCGCCGTACAACACCTACAAGGTCAAGACGCTACCGCCCGGACCGATCAACTCGCCCTCGATGGACACGCTGAAGGCTGCGCTGCATCCGGCTACCGGCAACTGGCTCTACTTCACGCTGGTTAACCTGGATACGGGGGAGACCGCCTTCGCCTCCGACGGCAACCAGCACGCCGCGAACGTGGCGAAGCTCCAGGCCTGGTGCAAGGCGCACCCCGGCCGGTGCTGAGGGAGTTCTTGATGGTCGAGAACGCTTCATGACTGACACCCGTCGCTGTGCGGTGCTCGGGCAACCGATCGCGCATTCGCTGTCACCGGCCATGCACCGCGCTGCGTACGCCGAGCTGGGACTGGACTGGCGGTACGACGCCTACGAGGTCGGCGAGCAGGAGCTGGCGGAATTCCTCGACACGCTCGGCGACGATGTGCGCGGGCTGTCCCTGACGATGCCGCTGAAGCGGGTTGCGCTCGACCTGGTGGACACGGTCGACCCGGTGGCCGGGTTGATCGGGGCGGCGAACACCATCCTGTTCGAGCCGGACGGGACCCGTTCGGCCCACAACACCGACGTACCGGGACTGGTGGCGGCGTTCGCCGAGCGAGGGATCACCCGGGCAGACAGCGCCGTCGTACTGGGTGGTGGGGCGACCGCGGCCTCGACATTGGCTGCGCTGCGCGGGCTCCAGGTCACCGAGGTGACGCTGGTCGTCCGGGATTTGTCGAAGGTGGACCGGCTGCGTGACCTTGCGGGCGACCTGGGCCTGAGGACGGCGGTGGCGAACTTCGACCAGGTCGAGCAGATCGGCGGCTTCGACCTGTGCATCTCAACGCTTCCGGGTGGTGCTGTCGACCCGTGGGCGGAACACTTCGCCGCGGTCGCTCCGGTGGTCTTCGACGTCGCCTACCATCCGTGGCCGACACAGTTGGCGCTTGTGGCCCACCGGATCGGTACGGAGCTGTTGAACGGCCTTGACCTCCTTGTGCATCAAGCGACCCTTCAGGTGGAGATGATGACAGGTAGGTCGCCCGCGCCCCTGGCGGCCATGAGAGCCGCCGCGCGTGAGGAGCTCGATGACCTTGAGCCAGGAGCCGGTTGACCGTCGTACTGTTCTGAAGGCCGGTGGCGGGCTCGCCGCCTTCGCCCTGACCGGATGTTCCGACAGTAAGCCCGCCGGCGCCGGAGCATCGAGCCTCACGGCCGCCACCGGGCCGGACTGGAATGGATTGCGGCGCGGCCTCAACGGCAAGCTCTACAGACCTGGCGAGACCGGCTACGCGGCCGCGCATCAGCTGTTCAACCCGCGGTTCGACTCGATCCGGCCTGCGGGCGTGGTCCGGATCAGCACGGTCGACGACGTCCGTGAAGCCGTGCTTTTCGCTCGCAAGAACGGCCTGGTCTGCGCACCCAAGGGCGGTGGCCACTCCTACGTCGGCGCCTCCACCGTCAGCAACGGGCTGGTCATCGACGTCGGCTCCGTGCGCAGCATCCACTACGCCAACAACGAGGTGACCATCGGTGCCGGAGCCAAGCTGTACGACGTCCACGTGGCGCTCGACAAGTACGGCCGGTCCCTACCCACCGGGACCTGCCCGACCGTCGGGATTGCCGGCCTGGCGCTTGGCGGCGGCATTGGTGTGCACACGCGTTCAGATGGCCTGACCAGCGATCGCGTCCTGTCGATGCAGGTCGTCACGGCTGATGGGGTATTCCGCAATGTCAGCCCGACCCAGGAGCCGGATCTCTACTGGGCGCTGCGCGGGGGCGGTGGCGGCAACCTCGCCATTGTCACCGCCTTCCGGCTGGCCACCATCGGAGCGGCCAAGCTCGGCTTCTTCCGGTTGAGCTGGCCGGAGTCCAAGGCTGCGGCCGTGGTGCGCGGCTGGCAGCGATTCGCCCACGAGGCGCCCGCCTCGGCCTGGGCCAACCTGCATATCGATGCCCAGAGCAACGGAACTCTGACCGTGCACGCGGTCGGTGTTTCGACCACCGGCTCGGGGGCCGCCGCAGCGGCCCTGCTCGAGTCGTTCGTCGGCTCGAAGGCGACTGGCCGGTCGTTGAGCGTGAAGACGCACATGGAGGCGGTGA
>JAWWOY010000131.1:0-3295 GCA_033851195.1 Kribbellaceae bacterium
CTCGGTCCTGCCGGCCAGCGGAATCTCATACTTGAACTGCGGCTGCCCGGCCCCGAAGCCGTCCTCCGGGCTCTGCGGCAGCCAGCCGGCGTCCCTGAGCTGGCTGGTCACGCGGGCGCCGACCGGGTCACCCTGCTGGCTGGGCATCTCGGTGAGCCGCTTGATGCCCGGGTCGGCGATGCCCTCCTTGACCTGGGCGGCGCTCCAGGTGTTCGTGCGCACCGGCGGGCAGAGCCGGATCGCGAACGCGCCGTGTGCCTTGAGATAGGCCGCCAGCGGGTCGAGCCACGCGTCGATCTCGCCGGTCCAGTCGATGGCCGGGCCCTCGGGCAGGTAGGCCAGCGTGAAGCGCTCGAGCCGCGGCACTGGGCGGTGCAGAACGCGCCCGGCGCCGACCAGCTGCCGGCCGTCGTACCAGCCGACGGACTCGCTGCGCCACTTGGTCTTGACGCGGCCCCACGCCGGGGTCTGCAGGAAGCTGACCGACCGCTGCGTCTGCACGAACGCCAAGTGCTCGGCGGCGCTGATCGGCCCGACGGTCAGCCGCACGCCCGCGACCCTAACCCCTCGGTGGTGTGCTCATTCCTCTGCGCCTGCGCAACGGACGCAGTTCGGCTCACTGGTCCACCAACGTCACGTCAGCGCTCTCGGATAGGGCGCTGATGCACCCCGGGTGCCACCAGGTCACTGCCCTGTTCGCCTGACACGGTTGATGTCCAGCATGAGATCTGCCGGGTCTGGTGGTTGCCCGGGACGTGTGGACCGTCGATAGGGCTGAGCGCCAACGGCGTGCCGTTCCTTGGAGCGACTGGCTGCGAGCGCCGATCAGTGAGCGGACCGGCAGGCAGATCCCGGCACCAAGGCCACCCGAAGAAGATGAGCGTGCCTCCCCACTGGAGCTAGCAGCGAGGAGGCTGACGTGAAATCTGCCAACAACACCCCGACCGACACCACGAGCAGAGCAGTGCACACGGCCGCGCCGGGCGGCCGAGGATGACGAGGACGCCAGAGACTGGGCTGCTGTTCGTGCTGGTTCGCTGTAGGACATGCCTTCAGTCAAGGCAGCGTGGTGTTGCCAGCACGTATGTAGTTTTCGATATGCCGACGATATGCGCCGGGCTGTGCCTCACGAGGCCGATCCCGTCCGGTCAGTCAGAGCAGTAGGGCGCCAGGCCCGCGGAGGCGTCACCTCCGGTGCGACTCTCCGCCCGATCGCTCGTCTGGTGGCAGCGACTTCACCCCACTCGTGGTCGTGAGGGTCCCATCGTGGCGTCAGCGGGATGTCTTGGTGGCCGCCACGGGTGCGGTGGATGACTTCGGAAAGGACGTGCACGAGTTCGGGACCTGCGACGAGGAGGCGTTCCTCGTCGGTCTTGCTGGGTGCGATGTGCAGGAACGGAATTTCCTCTTTGGCTGAAGGCCCGCCGGGGTCCAAACGATCTCAGCAGGCCGACAGGATCGTCACCGCGATACCGGCAGACCCCGGCTGGAAGCTGAGGGTCTGGTACGCAGACTCCGACCTCGAACCAGACGGATTACCGCCGCACCGCAATCGTGCCGCCCGGGCAACAGAATTACATATGAAGGCCAGGAAACGCACGAACGGCAAGGAGATCAGATCTCCCTGCCGTGTCCAAGTTATAACGCATGGGGGGACTTGCCGCAAGCCCCCGGTGGCGGCGGAGAATCACCGACCGTAGTCACACTTGGGGAGCGAGGAATTCGATGACAGACGTGATCGTGGCCGGTGGCGGCCCGACCGGGATGATGCTCGCGGCGGAGCTTCGGCTGCACGGCGTGGACGTGATGGTGGTGGAGCGGGACCCGGAGCCGGCCAAGCTGGTCAGGTCGCTCGGGCTGCACGTGCGCAGTATCGAGGTGATGGACCAACGCGGGCTGCTGGAGCGGTTCCTGGAGCTCGGCACCAAGTACGAGCTCCGCGGGTCCTTCGCCGGGATCACCAAGCCATCGCAGGGCAAGGTGGACACCGCGCACGCGTACCTCCTGGGCATTCCGCAGAACCTGACCGACCGGCTGCTGGCCGAGCACGCCGCCGAGGTCGGTGCCGACATCCGGCGCGGCAGTGCGGTGGTCGGGCTGAGCCAGGACGACGACGGGGTGACGGCCGAGCTGGCCGATGGATCCACGGTGCGGGCGCAGTACCTGATCGGCTGCGACGGCGGCCGCAGCACGGTGCGCAAGCTGCTCGGCGTCGGGTTCCCGGGGGAGGCGGCCAAGACCGAGACGCTGCTGGCGGAGCTGGAGCTGACCACTCCGATGGACGAGATCACCCCGCTGATGACCGAGATCCGCAAGACGCAGAAGCGATTCGGGATCGGGCCGGTCGCGGAGGGCGGGTACCGCCTCGTCGTACCGGCCGCGAAGGTCGCCGAGGACCGGGACGCGCCGACCACGCTGGAGGAGATCAAGGAGCAACTGATCGCCGTCGCCGGGACGGACTTCGGGGTGCACTCGCCGCGCTGGATGTCCCGGTTCAGCGACACGACCCGGCTGGCCGATCGGTTCCGGGTCGGCCGGGTTTTCCTGGCCGGCGACGCGGCGCACATCCACCCGCCGGCCGGTGGGCAGGGGCTCAACCTCGGTGTGCAGGACGCGTTCAACCTGGGCTGGAAGCTGGCCGCGACGGTGAACGGCTGGGCGCCCGAGGATCTGCTCGACACGTTCGAGAGCGAACGCCGTCCGGTCGCCGCGTCGGTGCTGGACAACACCCGGGCGCAGTGGGAGCTGATGTCCACCGAGCCCGGCGCGCAGGCGGTCCGCCGGCTGCTGACCGAGCTGATGGACTTCGACGAGGTGAACCTCTACCTGATCGAGAAGATCACCGCGATCGGCATCCGGTACGACTTCGGCGAGGGACACCGGCTGCTCGGCCGGCGGCTCCGGGACGTGGAGCTGAAGCAGGGTCACCTCTACGGCCTGATGCACGGCGGCCGCGGCATCCTGCTCGACCAGACCGGCCGGCTGTCGGTCGAGGGCTGGGCCGACCGGGTCGACCACATCGTCGACATCAGCGAGGAACTCGACGTACCTGCTTTGCTGCTAAGACCCGATGGCCACGTGGCCTGGGTCGGAGAAAACCAGCAGGACCTAGTCGACCACCTATCGCGGTGGTTCGGGGCTCGCCTTGAGCGGTAGTCGGCGACGACGACGCTAGGCAGCGGCACAACTAGTGCCACCGGCAACATCCGGCGCGTGTTTTGCAAACGAGTTCGGACAACCCCGAGCCCAAGCCGGGCTAGTTGTCGACCGATGACTGCGTTGTGTACGACCTTGT
>JAWWOY010001113.1:0-2608 GCA_033851195.1 Kribbellaceae bacterium
ACTCGGGCTGCAATCGCAACACGTACGCCTACCCGTACCTGGTGTCCCAGCAGCGCCCGAACACGGCGCTGACGTTCGTCGCCTGCTCCGGGGCGGTCACGGGCGACGTCGTCAACGGCCAGGTCAACTCGGTCACGGCGGACACGAAGCTCGTGACGATCACGATCGGCGGCAACGACATCGGGTTCACGAGCCTGATCCTCGCCTGCACCACCCTGGGCTGCCAGTCGCAGATCGACAGCTCCAACGCGAAGATCGCCAACGAGCTGCCCGCCAAGCTCAACACCACCTACGCGGCGATCAAGGCGCGTGCGCCGTCGGCGACGGTCGTGGTGGTCGGCTACGCCAAGCCCTTCAACAACCGCACGTGCCTGGCGGCCACCGGCGTGTCGTTGAGCGAGGAGACCAATCTCAACGCGCTGGTCACCAACATGGACAACGTGATCAAGGCGCGCGCGCAGGCCTACGGGTTCAACTACGCCGACGTCAGCCCCGCGTGGTCGGGGCACGACATCTGCGCGAGCAACCCCTTCACCAACGGCCTGACGCTGTTCCACACGGCCGACAGCTACCACCCGACGCGCAACGGCTACGCCAACGGCGACACGCCGGCCGTGCGCGCCATCGTGGGCTGATCGCCGGCGGGCTACGTCCCTGGCCCGCAGGAGGAGGTGCTGCCCGGGCCAGACGCTGAAAGGCGTCTGGCCCGCAGTGCCAGCTCCAGCTCCAGACGGCCCTCGGCCCCGCCCATGCGCTCGCCGAGCAGCTCGCGCAGCTGGGCGATGCGGTACCGCACGGTCTGCGTGTGCACGTGGAGCTGGACGGCGGCCGGCCGGACCTCGCCCTGATGCTCCAGCCACGCCGCGAGCGTCTCGACCAGCCGCTCCTGCGCGGCGACGCCGAGCAGCTCCAGCGGCCCGAGGACGTCGGCGATGAGGCCGTCGGCCAGGACACGGTCGCCCAGGAGCAGCAGGTCGACGCGATGCTCGTCGGCGCTGACCGGCTCGGGCTCCAGCCGCCGGCCGGCGAGCGCCAGCGCGCGCACCGCCAGCCGCGCCGACTCGCCCGTCGCTGCCGGCGCCACCGCGGGGCCCACGCCCGCGCGCACGCCGTGCAGCGCCCGCGCCAGCAGCGGCCGCCGGCCCGGCCCGTCCGGGTCGCCCACGACGGCCCAGCCCGTGCCCTCCACGCGCGCGACCAGCGCGTCGCGCGGCAGCCGCGACGCCACGCTTGCCACCCGCTCGTCACGGAAGGCGACCACGAGGACGGCCGCCGGGACGCGCCAGCCGGCATCGGCCGCGGCGTCGGCCAGCTCGGCCGGCGACGACGGCACGGGGCGGATCGCCAGCTCCAGCAGGCGCCGCCGCGCGTCCACGCGCTCGACCGCCGCCAGCGACTGCTCGTAGGCATAGCCCTCGACGGTCGCTGCGCACAGGCGGTCGATGTAGGCGAAGATCGCGTCGGCCAACGCGTAGAGCGTCTGCGGCTCGATCCCCGCGGCGTGCCCCGTGGCCGCCATCTGGCGCCACGCCGCCTGCGCGCCGGCACGGTAGGCGGACAGGACCGCGCCCGGCGAGCGCCCCGCGCGCTGCTCGCTGCGACCGAAGTCGAAGAACACCTCGTGGCCCGGCAGGCGCGGCGGCGGCGGGCCGGCCTCCAACAGCTCCAGGAACCCGTGCAACCCCTGACGCACGCCGTCGCGGACGTTGCGACGCCCGCCCCACCATTCCTCGAACGGGGGGACCGCCTCCGTGACGCTCGCCAGCACCTCGTCGGTCAGACGGCCGATCGTGGGACGCAGGACGTCCACGACCGATGTCCGGACCTCCTGTGTCTCCATGACCCAACTCCTCCTCCGGACCCGGGCCGAACGTATCCCACTTCGGCGCCCGCGTGGGAGAGAACTTCCCGGTACCGCTGCGAACTAGGATCCCGCGTCCTGACCGTGAAGTGATCGAGAAGGAGACGCGCATGGGAGTCCTCGACGACAAGGTGGCCATCGTCACGGGTTCGGCCCGCGGCATCGGCCGGGCGACCGCGGAGCTGCTCAGCTCGCAGGGCGCCAAGGTGGTCATCAACGATCTCGACGGCGACGTCGCGGAGCAGACCGCCTCGGAGATCGCCGGCGAGACCGCCGTGTTCGCCGGCGACCTGACCAAGGGCGACGCGCCCGACAAGCTCGTGCAGACGGCGATCGACAGCTGGGGCAAGCTCGACATCATCGTCAACAACGCGGGCTACACGCTCGACGCGCCGGTCCACAAGATGAGCGACGACTGGTGGCAGCGGATGCTCGACATCCACGTCACGGTCCCGTTCAAGGTCGTGCGCGCCGCCGCGCCGCATCTGCGCGAGCCCGCCAAGAAGGAGAAGGAGGAGGGCGTCGAGGTCTTCCGCAAGATCGTCAACGTCTCCTCGATCTCGGGCACGATGGGCAATGCGGGCCAGGCGAACTACAGCGCCGGCAAGAACGCCGTCGTGGGCCTGACCAAGACGCTGGCCAAGGAGTGGGGCCAGTTCAAGATCAACGTCAACGCGGTCGCCTTCGGCTACATCGAGACGCGCCTCACGGCCTCCAAGGACGATGAGAACCAGATGGAGATCGACG
>JAWWOY010000202.1:0-3441 GCA_033851195.1 Kribbellaceae bacterium
CGCTTCCTGCGTGTTCCCTTTGACCGGTTCCAGTGCCTACCGTGGAGCATGTGCCCGTGGATCCGGCGGCTGCGGTGGCCACCGCCGGTAGGGGCAACGGAGCCACGAAGCCGGTCGGACCCCCTACTGGAACCCGGGCCTCTCTCATGGCGAAAGAGGCGATCAACATGCGATCCACCGTACGTGCCGCTGCTGTCGGGAGCGTTCTCCTCGGGCTGGCAGCGGTAGCTGCCCCGGCCGGACACGCCGGTGCACCCGGTGGTCACCGACCATCACCGTCAGCGTTCGCTAGGGTTCTTCGGCTGCAACCCGTCAGGGGACGAAGGCGCGCTGGGGGCGCGGTGGCGGAATTCGCGCGGTGAGAGCTGACGAGCGGCGGAGAAGCACCGGGTGAAGTAGGACTGGCTCGCGAAGCCGCAGCGCAACGCGATCTCTGCGACCGCCTCGGACGTTGCCGCGAGCAATGAGGCGGCATGCTCGAGCCGGAGGTCGGCGACGAAGTCGGTCGGCGTCGTCCCAGGCAGGCGCAGTCGGTTCGCGCGCTACCTGTACGTCGTCCGGCCCAGCCGCGGCCCAAGTACGTCGAGGGCCGCGACTATCCGTTCGCCGGCAGTGCTCAGTGGTGAGTGGTGAGAGTTATTCCAGGCAGATCCTGAAGGGGTGGCCCGCCGGGTCGGCGTACACGCGCCAGCCGCGGTCGTTCTCGGCGGGCGGGGCGTCGATCGGGTCCAGCGCGACCGCGCCGAGCCCCACCACTGTCGCGTGACCGCTGGCCAGGTCCTCGACAATCAGGTCGAGGTGAAGCTGCTGCGACTCCGAGCCCGGCCAGGTGGCCGGCACGTAGTCCTCCGAGCGCCGGAAGCCCAGCGTCGACTCTGGGCCGGTCAGGCTCCGCCAGTCGTCGTCCCCGTGCTCGTCGATCTCCAGACCGAACAGTGTCGAGTAGAACCGGGCAAGCTCCAGCGGGTCCGGGCAATCCAGCACCACCGAGCCGAGCCGCCCGGCCGTGCTGCCCGGCTGCTCTGCCACCTGCGTCATCTGTCCTCCAGCTCCTTGCGGGATCCTTCGTCTCACCGGCCGTCCTGATCGGATCGTCCGGCGACCGCCAAGGATGACAGGTCGGACCGATAGTCCGCACCTATCGACACGCCGTGTTGACAGATCAGGAAATTGCACCGGCCGACCGCTCGGCGACGAGGACGGCCGGGAACTGGCAGAGTGCGGGCATGACCGTCCCGCCCATCCCCTTCGTGAAAGAGCGGCTTGACGCACCACCGGGGTTCTTCGAGGTGGAGGCCGCCGGCCTGCGCTGGTTGGCCGTCCCAGGTGGCGTCCCGGTGGCGCGGCCACTCGACGTCGCTCCGGGTCGCATCGTCACGCCCCTACTGGTTCCAGTGCCACCGACAGGTGCGGCCGCGGATGAGCTCGGGCAGCGCCTGGCCGCTCTGCACGATGCCGGCGCCCGCCATTTCGGCGTACCGCCTGATGGGTGGACAACCGACGGGTACATCGGCACGATCCACCTGCCGCATTCGCTGGAGCCGATCCAGTCGTGGGGCGAGTTCTACGCCACCCTGCGGCTCCAGCCGTACGTACGGATGGCGTACGACCGGGGCACCATCGACAGTCGCCACCTCGCCGTGTTCGAGCGCGTCAGCCGCCGCCTCCTCGACGGCGCGTACGACGACCCGGCAGAGCGGCCCAGCCGGAACCACGGTGACCTCTGGTCCGGCAACGTGGTCTGGTGTGCGGACGGCGCGCACCTGATCGATCCGGCGGCGCACGGCGGGCATCGTGAGACAGACCTCGCCATGCTCGGCCTGTTCGGTATGCCCCAGCTGGAGCGGCTGCTGCGCGCCTACCACGAGGCCCATCCGCTGTTAGACGGTTGGCGGGACCGGGTCGGCCTGCACCGGCTCCATCCTCTCCTCACGCATGTGGTGATGTTCGGCTCGGCCTATGTGCCGCGGGCGCTGGCGGTGGCCCGTCAATACGATTAACTAGCCGAGTAGCGAGGCCACCTCAGCGTCGGTGGTCTGGGTGAAGTCGGTGTACCAGAGGCCGACGCCACCCAGGTCCACCGGCGCCAGCAGCACCACTAGCTCGTCGACGCTGTCGCGGAGGGCATTCACTGCGTCTGCCGCGGCAACCGGCACGGCCACGACCACCCGTGCTGCGCCGTGTGCCCTCACGACGTCCACGGCGGCCCGCATAGTGGCACCTGTGGCTACGCCGTCGTCGACCACGATCGCCGTGCGTCCTGCCAACGGGACAGCTGGTCGTCCTGCCCGCAGCTGCCGCAGTCTGGCCTCGACCTCGGCTCTGGCCCGGCTGGCGAGCTCTTCGAGCTGTCCAGGGCTCAGCGCACACGCTGACGCGATCCCCTCGTTCACCACCTGTACGCCGTCCTCGCCGACCGCGCCAAGGGCCAACTCCGGCTGCCAGGGCACGCCGATCTTGCGGACTACCAGCACGTCCAGCTCGCCATCCAGAGCTCGGGCCACCTCTGCCGCGACCGGAACTCCGCCGCGGGGCAGGCCGAGCACCACCGGACGGTCACGGGCCAGCAGGAGCGTCTCGCCCGGCTCCTGACCCGCGCCGCGGAACCGACGGCTCAACCTGGCTGCGAGCTGCCGTCCCGCGTCCACCCGATCCGTGAACACCGCACGCCTCTACTCGCCGCTCTTCAGTACCCGGTCAAGGAGCCACGCGACGTCCTGGCCCAGGTCCTGCTCAGCCAGCGTCAGCACGGTCGGCTCCGCTTCTGCGGTTTCGCGGACCTCCAGCCGGTAGACGTACCGGTCCGGCTGCGGCCGTCCGGACCCCAGCCGGGCCAGGTCGAGACCGCGAACCACCTCCTCCAGCCGGCTGCCGTCCGGCTCGGCCGTCGTGTCCAGCTCGCCCCGCGCGACGAGTCCGGCGAAGCCTCCGCTGCGCACTACCTTGATGATCAAGCCGGTCACCTCCCGGTTCATCCTCCAGTGTGGGCCTGCGCGACCACGATTCACCGCCGCGGAGGGGATGTCCAGCCTGGCGCGACACGCCGGGAGGTCCGATCGTGCCGGGGCCACCGTTACCCGGCGTACAGGCGGGATGTCCGACCTTGTCGACACTTCCGGACCGGTCGGCACCAGCGGTGCGGGACGAACGAGCAGGTAGGCGAGGGTTTCGTTGCCTTCCGGACAACCCGGCCAGGCCCGCGTAAACTGCGCCGATCCGCTACCCCTCCGCGACGGAGCGTGGCGGGAGGCAACGTTCCGCGACACGTGTTGGCGGTCACCCCCCACAGCGGGCCCGGAATCGGCTACAGTTATCGCGTTGCAGTTTTGGACTCCCACTGACTTTCGCTGTGCTGTACGGCCGGTCTTGTCGTCTGGGGCCTTTCGGCGACACGCGGCCCATGAGGTGTGGGTCGCGGTTTTTACAGCCCATCAAGGAGAT
>JAWWOY010000279.1:0-2724 GCA_033851195.1 Kribbellaceae bacterium
TCGTCGTCTTTGCCGCTCGCCACCTTGCGGAACTCGACCAAGGCACGAGCCGAATTGCGGGTCAGCTCAGGCAGCTTCTTCGAGCCGAACAGCAGCAGGACGATGACCAGCAGGACGATCCATTCCCCGCCCTCCGGCAACGCGAGCAGTGGCACCATGACGATCCTTCTCTCTGACGTCCCCCAAGCCAAGATACGTCGCCCCGGAGCGCGACCGTAGGGTGCGGCTATGGTCGGCACACTTCCTGAGCTCTTCAGCAAAGCCGTACGACGCGACGGCGCCAGCCCGTTCCTCACCTACTACGACGACCTGTCCGGCGAACGGATCGAACTCAGCGCGCTGACCACCGCGAACTGGGTAGCCAAGACGGCGAACCTGCTGGTCGATGAGTACGACCTGGAGTCCGGCGAAACCGTCGCAATCGGCCTGCCGCCGCACTGGCTCGGCGTGGTCTGGGTGCTGTCGGCCTGGTCAGCCGGCGCGTCCGTGACGACCGGCCCGGGAGACCTTGCGATCACCGGTCCGGATTTCGCCATCCGTGGCCAGCGCGAGACCA
Organism: Kribbellaceae bacterium; assembly: GCA_033851195.1. Lineage (GTDB taxonomy): Bacteria > Actinomycetota > Actinomycetes > Propionibacteriales > Kribbellaceae > Kribbella. The sequence continues at coordinate 557 of JAWWOY010000279.1, forward strand.
TCGCCAGCGCGTTGCTCCCCCTCGGCGGACGATTCCGGGAACCCTTGCCGGATGGCGTGCACGACTACGGCGCCGAGGTCTACAACCACCCGGACGTGTTCGTCCCCTTCGACCCGCCGGCTGCCGACTCACCGGCGTACGACGGCCGCTCGCATGCCGACCTGATCAGTACGGCGACGCCGATCGCCGAGCGGATCCTGACCACGACCGACCTGGCCGGACCGGACGGCATCGGCACGCTGGTCGGGGTGATCTCCGGAGGTGGTTCGATCGTGCTCTGCCGGAACCTGGATACCGCCAAGCTGGACCGGCGGATCGCGGACGAGAAGGTCGACCAAGTGCTGGAGGAGAACTGATGCGGAGATTCGACGGGCGGGTGGCACTCGTCACGGCTGGAGCGCAAGGTATCGGCGCCGCGATCGCACGCAGGATCGCCGCCGAGGGCGGAATCGTGGTCGTCACCGATCTGCAGGAGGACATGATCAAGGCCGTCGCGGCGGAGATCGGCGAACGGGCTCTCGCCGTCAAGGTGGACGTCACCGTGCGTGAGGAGATCGACGCCGCTGTCGCGGCTGCCGTGGAGCGGTTCGGCCGGCTGGACGTACTGGTCAACAACGCCGGCGGCTGCATCGTCACCACGAAGCCCGAGGAGACCACAGTGGCCGAGTGGCACCGCCAGCTCGACCTGACCCTGATCGGCGCCGCGCAGTGCATCCAGGCGACCCTGCCGCATCTGCTGGAGAGTCGCGGAAACGTGGTCACCATCAGCTCGGTCAATGGCCTCGCCGCCTTCGGCAACGTCGAATACTCGGCCGCCAAGGCCGGGCAGCAGAGCATGACGCAGAACTTCGCCGCCCGGTACGGCAAGAGCGGCGTGCGGTTCAACATGGTCGCGCCAGGCACAGTCCGGACGCCGAACTGGGACGGCCAGCAGGCCACCCTCGAGCACTTCGGTGGGCTCTACCCGCTGGGCCGGGTCGGGGAGCCGGAGGACATCGCTGCGGCGGTCGCCTTCCTGGCCTCGGACGACGCGGCCTGGATCACCGGCATCACCCTCCCGGTCGAGGGCGGCGCCCTCGTCGGTCCCGGCTACCTCGACCTCACTCCCTAGGTTCGGTCCTCTGGCCGTGTCTCCAGTTCCTACTGCTTCCGCTGACTCACGCGACGTAGTGTCCGGCGGGTGGATATCGATGCGGGCACCGGGTTCCTGACGGTGGAGCTTGCACAGCGAAGCGGTGCGGCGCGGGTGGTTGCCGTTGATCCGTGGGCGGATGCCATGGAGGTGTTGCGGCGCAAGGTCGACCGTCTGAAGCTGGCGAACGTCGAACTGATGGTTTCGGACGCCGAGAACCTCGACCTGCCGGACGAATCGGTTGATGTGGTGGTGTCCAACCTCGGCGTGAACAACTTCGACAACGCGGAGTTCGTACTGCGCGAATGCCTGCGAGTACTGCGCCCAACTGGTCGCCTGCTGATCAGCACCAATCTCGTCGGGCACATGGCGGAGTTCTACGACGCCTACCGGCACGTGCTCACGGCGATGGACTTGCACCAGCACATCCCGGCCCTCGACGCGCACATCAATCACTGTCCTTGCCGCCTTGGAAGCCGAGCTCAACCACCGCGCCGAGGAGCACGGCCTGTCGCTCACCATCCCGATGGCCTGCTTCGACGCCGTGAAGGTCTGAACTCAGGCCCCGCGGCCACGACTCGCAGGCCCTTCTGACCGGGTGGCCCAGATAGTGGACGAACACTGACCGTGAATGTCTAGTAAAGTTATCGTCATTCCCACGAGGGCGGTCCGTCAGTGGCGGCCCAGGACGTAGGAGCAGACATGGCCGAGTGTTGTTGTCGCCGCTAGTCCCTGCAAGCTAAAACCCTTTCATCCACTGGCCTTACCGCCAGCTTCCCGGCCAATCCGGTCGCGGGCTGGGCGGTGCGCCGTCGTACCCGAGAACAGGACCGGTCGATGACCGAGAACGCACCCAGCTGGTCCTTCGAGACCCGCCAGATCCACGCAGGCCAGACCTCCGACCCGACCACCCATGCCCGAGCCCTGCCGATCTACCAGACCACGTCGTACACGTTCGACAGCACCGACCACGCGGCCAGCCTGTTCGGGCTGCAGGAGTTCGGCAACATCTACACCCGGATCCAGAACCCGACCC
>JAWWOY010000256.1:0-5267 GCA_033851195.1 Kribbellaceae bacterium
GGCGCCTTCTATCTCGCCCGCGCGGCTCAGTGCGCCGGTCAGGACCCGATTCGCGACATCCTGCTCGGCGTCGCCGCGGCCACCACCGAACCGATCGCCGGCGGCCGGCACAAGGTTTTCGGCCGGCACGACCTGGCGATCATCCCGCAGACCTCCACGATCGCGTCGCACCTGCCGCGGGCGTTGGGCATCGCCTTCTCGATCGCTCGGGCGGCCAAGCTCGGCGTCCCGTCCCCGTGGCCGGCGGACGCCATCACGATCGCCAGCTTCGGCGACGCCTCAGCGAACCACTCGACGGCTACGGGTGCCATCAACGCCGCGCTGCACGCGTCGTACCAGGGGCTGCCGATGCCGTTGCTGCTGGTCTGCGAGGACAACGGGATCGGCATCAGTGTGCGTACGCCGAACGGCTGGATCAAGCAGGCTTACGGGCAGCGGCCCGGGCTGCGGTATTTCGATGCCGATGGCACCGATCTGGCGGCGACCTTGACGATCGCAACCGAAGCCGCGACATTTGTCCGCCGGAACCACCGGCCGGCCTTCCTCCGGTTGCGCACGGTCCGGCTGATGGGTCATGCCGGGTCCGACGTCGAGACGGCGTACCGGAGTCGGGCGGAGGTCGCAGCGGACGAGGAGCGCGACCCGCTGCTCGGCACCGCTCGCCTGCTGCTCGGCACCGGCAGTACGGCGGACGAGGTGGTCGGGCAGTACGAGGACAAACGCGCGGAAGTGATGCGAATCGCCCGTGAGGTCGCCGGGCTGCCTCAGCTCGAGTCGGCGGAGGCGGTCGCGGCGCCGCTGCGCTACCCCGACCCCGCGGTGGTGGGCAAAGCGCTGCCCGGGCATCACGTCGAGCCGGACGAAAGCGGACCGCTGACACTGAGCGAATCGATCAACCGAGCCCTGACGGACGTGCTTGCGTCGTACCCGGAGGCGATCCTCTTCGGGGAGGACGTGGCTCGCAAGGGCGGCGTGTACGGCGTGACCCGCGGCCTGCAGAAGGCAGCCGGGCCCGCGCGGGTCTTCGACACGTTGCTGGATGAGCAGTCGATTCTCGGCCTGGCACTCGGCGCCGGTGTCTCCGGACTGCTGCCGATCCCGGAGATCCAGTACCTCGCCTATCTGCACAACGCCGAGGACCAGCTCCGGGGTGAGGCGGCCTCGCTGAAGTTCTTCTCGCAGGGCCAGTACCGCAACCCGATGCTGCTCCGGATCGCCGGGTACGGCTATCAGAAGGGCTTCGGCGGCCACTTCCACAACGACGACGCGATCGCCGTGCTGCGCGACATCCCCGGCATCGTGATCGCCTCGCCGTCGCGTCCGGACGACGCCGCGGCGATGCTCCATACCTGCGCGGCAGCAGCCCGCGCCGACGGCACGGTCTGCGTATTCCTCGAGCCGATCGCGCTCTACCACCGACGCGACCTGTACGCCGACGGCGACGGCCGCTGGCTCGCCCGGTATCCGATGAGCACAGGCCAGGCTCCGAACGGTACGTCGTACGTGCCGATCGGGCGCGGCCGGACGTACGGGGACGGGCGCGAACTCACTCTCGTCACCTTCGGCAACGGTCTGCCGATGAGCCTGCGGGTGGCGGCCCGGCTACCTGGCGTCCGGGTGCTCGACCTGCGCTGGCTGGCGCCGCTGCCGATCGACGATCTGTTGCGTGAGGCAACGGCCACCGGACGGGTCCTGGTGGTGGACGAGACCCGGCGCTCCGGCGGCGTCTCCGAGGGCGTGCTGGCCGCCCTGGTCGACGCCGGCTTCAGCGGGCGGATGGGCCGCGTGACCAGCGAGGACTCCTTCGTGCCACTCGGCGATGCCGCCCGTCAGGTCCTGCTGAGCGAGTCCACCATCGAAAGCGCAGCCAGGAAACTGACTCAGGACACTAGCTGAACAGCCGCTGCCACCAGGACGTCTTCTTGACCGGCTCGGCTACGGGGTCGGCCTGCATCGGCGCGGGCGCGGGCCGATCCTGCGCCCATTGCCGGACGACTTCATCGGGATCCACCCGGCCGACCGGAATCACCGGGCCGGTCGAGTCGCGCAGGCAGTCCATGATCCGCTTGTTCAGCTCAGCGACGTGGTCACGCACCTCCCGCTCGGTGCGCAGTTTGCGGACCGTCGCCGGCAGCCGCTCCTTCTCCTTGCGCAGCACCACGGCCGGGGGTAACAGCGCGTCGGCGTCGATCTTCTCGCGGCGGATGAAGTCCTTCACCCACCAGTCCGCGTCAGGCGGATCGGCGAGGTGGGGAATCGGCTTTCCGGCGCCCGGCAGGTTGTCGAACTCGCCCTGCTTCTGGGCTTGCTGGATCTGCGCCTCGACCCAGTCCTCGGTCTTCATCCCGGGCGGCTTGCGCTCCGTCATCGTACGAACCTCCCCTGTCGCACCGACATGGTCGCTGTACAAGCGGAGATCCTACCCAGCGAGGGGCTCCTCATCGGCTGCCGATCGACCGCTTGTGAACCAGATCACAATATCAGCGCGGGCGGACGGACCGGTCCGGCCAGAGTTCCGGCATCGGGATCGGCATCCGCCAGATCCGGGTGCCCGGATCGACCAGGCCGTGCCGGATCGCGACGTACCGCAATATCCGGAGCGGGCCGGCGATCAGCACGAAAGCCAGCGGCAGTTCCACCAGCAGAGCACTGCCCAGCGCCTGCAGGAAGTCGGCGCCAGGGTGGCTGGTGAGAACGTCGAACCAAGCGTCGCAGACCAGCAGGACCCCGGAGGCGAACGCGGTCGGGAAGAGCAGTTGGCGCCGCCGCCAGCCGAACACCGCCGTCGCCGCCAGCATGGCCAGCAGCATGACGTCGAAACCGACCCAGGTGGCCACCCAGTGTCGAGCGACGTAGCGGCTCGGCAGCGTGACCGACAGGTAGACCGTCCACGGGATCAGCACGGCCACACTCGCCAGCATCAGGCCCGATCGCCAGCGTCTGACCCGGTCCATCGTCCGCGTCGTCGGCATCACGCCGGGCGGATGCGGCGCCAGCCGCAGGATCAGCTCATGCCGCTCTTCAAGCGTCATCGCCTGGATCTCTTCATCAGTCAGCCGTACGCCGCTCACGCTGCATGGTCACACGGGTAGCCCCGAGAGTCCGCAGCAACCCCGCCGGCCAGCTTGAGGAACGTGACGAGGAACTGCAGGCCACATGGGCGGCCAACCGCCGGGCCATCAGCCGACTCAACACCGCCCGCCCCACGGAACGGTGAAGCACGACTAGTGCCTGTCCGGGCGGTCATGTGGCGGGCGCGGAGCCCCTACCAGCCCAGCCCAGCCGGCGGACAAACCGCCGGCTGGGCTGGTGGGGCGGGACCGGCATCAGTCGGTGGTGAAGTAGTGGCCGTCTTCGAGGTCGGCGATCAGGCCGGGGTGGACCGGCTCCCAGTCCAGCAACTGCCTGGTGTCCGCGTTGGACATCGTGATGTCGAGCGTCATGAACGGGAAGGCCGTGAAGTGATCCGCGGCCTGCTCGGCCGGGATGCTCACGGCCGGGACGTTCAGGTGGCGGCCGATGGTCTCGGCGATCTCGCGCACCGTGATGCCCTCTTCGGTCGCGGCGGACAGCTGCGAGCCTGCCGGGGCCTTGTCCAGCGCCAGCCGGTAGAGGTGGCCGACGTCCAGGACGTGACCGGCGGGCCAGCGGTTGGTGCCGTCGCCGACGTAGCCGGACACGCCCGTGTCGCGGGCGATCTTGATCAGCGTGGGGATGAAGCCGATTTTGTCCCGCGTGCTGTGCGTGACCGGCGGGATCGCGACGAGCACGGTCCGCACGCCGCGTTCGGTGCACCCGGCGATCGCGCGCGCGACGGCAGAACGTGGGTTGGCATCGATCACCGCGTCGCGCTTCGCGTCGCCGGTATGCGTCAAGCCGATGCCGATGAGGGCCTTGCCCGTGCCGGCCAGCGCGTCACCGAGTGCCTGCACCACGGCCAGGTCAGTGGCCACCGCACCGGCGAAGTTCCCGGCGGACATGGCGCCGTGGTTGAACGCGAGGTGGATGACCGCGTCCGCGTCGGGCGCGGCCTCGCGCAGACCGTCCAGGTCGTCGAGGTCGCCGCGGCGCACCTCGGCGCCCATGGCCTTGACGACGGCGGCCGAGGCGTCGGATCGGGCCAGGCCGACGACCTCGTGTCCGGCCTGGATCAGTTCGGGCACCACGGCCGATCCGATGTGACCGCTGGCGCCGGTGATGAATACACGCATGAGTAGCTCTCCTGGGGTGGGCACCCGCCCGGGCGGGTGGAAGGTGATGTGACTTGGTACCATCATTACAGACATGACGGTACCGAGTCACATCACCTATGCTGTCCCCATGGCTCGATGGGAACCGAACGCGCGGGAACGGCTGGTGCGCGCCGCACTCGACCTGTTCACCGAACAGGGCTACGACGCCACCACCGTCAACGAGATCGCCGATCGAGCCGGTCTGACCAAGACCACCTTCTTCCGGCACTTCCCCGACAAGCGGGAAGTGCTGTTCGCGGGCCAGGACACGCACGCTCGGCTCCTCGCCGACGCGATCACCGCGGCACCCAGCCCGGCCACGCCACTCGATGTGGTCGGCGCGGCCCTCGACGCGATCACGGCCACCTTCACGGACGACCGCCGCGACTTCAGCGCCAGGCTCCGCCCGGTCATCGCCGGCAACAGCGAACTGCAGGAGCGCGCCGCCTTCAAGCGCGGCGGATTCGCCGGAGCCATGACGGACGCACTGCACAAGCGCGGCGTACCGGAACCGACCGCGAGCCTCGCCGCCGAACTCGGCATCCGCGCCTTCTACCGCGCCTTCGAGCAGTGGGCCGATCCGACCAACCAGCAGACGTTCACCGAACTCACACGCCACGCACTCGACGAACTCCGAGCCGCGACAGCTGCGCTCGACTAGGCAATCACGTGCGGCGTCGCCGCAGCGAAGTGCTGCATTCCTGGCCGCGAACCTGGTGGCGGCGTGGGGCCGACCGCCTGGAGGGGCCGTGAGTCTGCGCACGCTGGTTATCGACGCCTTGAGCTGGCTCAACTACAAGCCCGTCATGGCCGACCCGGACCGGCCCGGCCACCGCGCCGCCGTCACCGGCGACCACCACCGCCTGGAACGCCGCGAGTTGGGCGACTCATCCAAGCTCATCGACACCACCCTCGGGTATCTGCTGGGCGCGGAGCAGACCATCGTGGTGCCCGGTGCCGACCTGCCGAGAACGACAAGCCGTCCGCCGGCGCCGCCCTCTGGGGTGGGGAACGGGTGCACTGTCAGGGGGAAGC
>JAWWOY010000281.1:0-8238 GCA_033851195.1 Kribbellaceae bacterium
TGGGCCGAACTCATCCGCGACCACCTCACCCGCCACCACGGCCACGCCCCCCACCAGCGCCAGCACACCGACCCCAAAGGCGCACCCAGCCTCCGCTGACTATATCCACGCTAAGCGACATAGGACACCTGTTCGACCACGACAAATCGAGCAGCGGCCCCCTGGGGATAGGAGAGGCCTTGTTTCATTGACGTTTAGAACTTGTCCGGGCGGCGGTCGGCGCTATCCGTGCGCCGGATCCGCTTCCGAAGATCCTTATTGAAGAGCTAGTGGTGTGTCAGGAGTTAGCGCGGATGTCAGCCCTGTCGGGCCTCCAGTTCAGCTCGGTAAGGATTCGTGCGACCCTCTCGTCGAGGCTGCTGCTCTCCTTGATGATTTGCGGCTCGATCGACGCCAAGAGGTCCCGTTCCCGATACCACTCGTGCATCTGCTCGGGTGTGACCTCCTTGGCCATCGGCCTTGTGGCGTGACGGCGTACGGTCTGTTCGAACGGGATGTCGAAGTAGAAGTGGCGGCCCCTCCAGGATGACGCCGTACCGGCTGTCGAGGGCGTAGCGCGCCGTCTGGTCGATGAGACGCTCGTACTCCCGGTCTTCGCCACCCGCGAAAGCCTGATGTCCCGTGAGGGCGACTAGCGGGCCCCTGCCGACAACCCCAGTCGATTTGCCGAAGATGGCGACGTTCTGGTGGTCATTTGACGATCTCCAGGACTGCCATCATGCCCGCGTCCTCGTGGTTGAGGATGTGGCAGTGCAGGACTGTCTTGCCGGTGTAGGTCTCGAAGCGGATCCGGATGACGAGCTGTCCCTTGGGGGGAACGCTGGCGGTGTCCTGCAAGCCGTGGCCGGCGTGAGGTTGGCCGTTGATGCTCATCAGCTGGAAGTGGTCGACGTGGACGTGGAACGAGTGTTCTTCGTTGCTGTCGTTGCGGATGGTCCACTCCTCCACCGTGTTCAGTTTGGATCGGATGTCCACCCGGTTCGGATCGAACTGCTTGCCATTGATGAAGTAGTGGTTCTTGTTCTCGGAGAGCACGATGGTGCGACGCGCGGCGATCGCCGCGCGGCTCAGGTCCACGGTCGGTGCGAAGGATCCGCTGGGCATCTTCGGCGCCGGGTGCACAGGCGTCCCTGCTGAGACGAGGGTGGCCAGGGTCGCTTGCGGGAACTGGTTGCCGGCCGGCCCGGTGTTGTATGCGAGCGTCTGCAGTTCGGTGCGGCCGGCCGGGCCGCCTCGGACGAGCACGCTGAACCGGGCACCGGCCGCGAGGAGGAGAGAGTCCGCAGTCCAGACCCGGTCGGTGGGCGTGCCGTCGTGGACGATCACCTGGAATCGCTGTCCCTGCAGACGGACGTTGTAGTAGATGTTGGCGCTGATGTTGGCCAGCCGCCACAGTTGGATTTCACCCGGGCGGATGCGGATGGTCGGGTTCAGCTGGCCGTTGACCGTACGGTTGGTGGGCGCGCCGATGTGCAGACCCTGGGTCTTGACCGCGTCGCCCTCGAGCTGGAAGTCCTTGAGTGCGATGACGTGCTCGGTGATGTGGCGCAAGTCCGGCGGCATGTACTGCTGCAGCCCGTCGACCATGATGATGCCCGACAAGCCGCCGGCGACCTGCGGCGCGGAGAACGGGTGCGCGTGCGAGTGGTACCAGTAGGTGCCGGGCCGGAGGCTCTTGGGGAATTGATAGGAGTATTGGAACGTCTTGCCGGGCTCGATGTGGATGAAGATGTTGTCGGAGTTGCCGCTCGGTGACACATGAAGTCCGTGCACATGCAGGTTGGTGTGCTCATTGAGCCTGTTCTCCATCGCCAGCTCGAGCCTGTCTCCCGGCCGGATCCGCAGTGTGGGTGGCATGTAGCGGTCGTTGTAGGTGAGCGCCCACAGTTTGCGGCCGCCCACGACCACCTGTTGCCTCGAGACGACGATCCGTGTCCGCAGGACCCCGTTGTGGCTCAGCAACTCCGCCGGGTCCTGCAGCGGGGGTCCTTCCGGAACCGCCGACGCTGACTGACCAGGCGATGATGGCGAGGGTGACTGACCGGGCGATGAGGCACTGGTGCAGCCGCTCACAAGCGCCGGTAGTACCAGGATCAGAGCAACGGTGAGCCGGGCCGGATCCAGTCGTGACCGCATCACGCTCTCCCCGAATGTTCGGTGCAGCATGCGATGGGAGCTCTGGACCACGACGCCGTCGGACCATCATGCTCTACGACTTTGCCTTTGTGGTGGTCACATTCGGCCACCCCGAGATGCGGCTCCCGCCCCTCTTTATACCGCGTAACCGCAGCCAGCACATCCCGGTGAGGCCGACCAAGCGCATTGCAGCTCTCGCGCTTCTGCTCTCCTCCCGTACGGAGATCCACCACACAGCCCGTGCACCGCCGGCCAAGGCCGGGGCTTCGGACGAAGAGCCAGTCAGTCGGCCGGCAGGATCTCGATGGAGTCGACGCGGTCGGGGTAGAAGGCGAGGTGGTCTTGGATGTCGGCCACTGACGCGTACGGCGCCTCGTAGGTCCAGACGGCGTTCACGGCCTTCTCGCCTCCCGGCGTGATGCTGTAGTAGGCCGCGTCACCCTTGAAGGGGCAGTACGTCTCGTGGTCGGTTCGCTCCAGTTGGGTGAGGTCGACATCCTTGCGCGGGATGTACTGCACCGCCGGATAGCTGGCCTCCTGCAGGGTGAGCGCCTCGCGGGAGTCCGCGACGACCTGGCCGGCCACCTTCACGACCACCCGAGCCGGGTTCTTCTTTACCGTGATCGGGTGGTCCGGACCAGGAGTCCTTATCGGCTTGTCTGACATATCCCTCAGCTCCCAGGCGTGGTGATCGAGATTCCTAGAAGTTTCAACCACGCTGGCCGAACCCGCATTCCCCTCCACTGACGCTTCCACCAGTTGAAGCGCGGTTCAGCAGGTGGATCAGATCGGCAGTAGCTCGACGACCAGGCAGGGTCCCCCGTCGAAGGCGCCGCCGTCGATGCCGAGCGCGAGGCCCTCGGCGTACAGGAGCGGACCCGTCAGGTACGCCGGGTCGATGCCCAGCTGGTCCGCCACGATGCTGTGGCCGTGGACGATCCGGCGACCGCCGAGCCGGTGCAGCAGCATCCTGGCGATGGCAGGTCCGACTGAGCCGCGGAAGGCGTAGCGCGACGTCATCCGGCGCCACACCTCCCACCAGACGGTGATGTCTTCGCTGTGCAGGTCCGCCTGGGCCGCTGCGTTGATCTCGGCGATCGTGTTGCCCCATTCGAGGTATTCCTCGGTGTCGGAGTGGATCAGCAGGTGATCGGCATCCAGCCCCAGCAGTGGCAGGCCGGCGAGCCAGGCCGCGTCGTCGTCGGTGAGCAGTTCCCGGTCCCGGTCCTGGCCGCCGTTCATCGCCCAGCTGCGCTCGAAGCTGCGCGTGCTGATGCCGTCGTGCGGGACGAAGGTGTCACCGAACCGGCGCACCCCGAGGGACAGGATCTCGTGGTTGCCGAGCAGCGCGCGAACCTCCCCGGTGCCGGCCGCCGCCTGCGCGACGAGTCGTCGTACCAGCTTGAGGACGCCGATCCCGTCCGGGCCGCGGTCGAAGTAGTCGCCCAGGAACCAAAGCCGGGCGTCCTGGTTCGACCAGTTCCCCTCGGCGTCGGTCAGGCCGGCCTCGTGCAGGGCCACAGTCAGCTTCTCCAGGTGACCGTGGATGTCACTGACGGCGTAGACCGCAGTCATTATCGGCTCATCCTCGCAGCGTCAGCACAACCAGTACGACGTTGAGCGCGGTGACTGCTGTTGCGACCAGGCATGCCGTGAGAGTAGTCGGCCACCTATTGACTAGGTCACCCATGACGCGCCGGGAGGCCGTAAGTCTGACCAAGGGCCACAGCGCGCAGGGGATCCCGAAACTCAGTACCACCTGGGAAACCACCAGCGCGCGGCTCGGGTCGATCCCGATCGCGAGAATGACCACTGCGGGTACCAAGGTGATCAGCCGCCGGGTCGCGAGCGGCACCTGCCGGCGCCAGAACCCTTCCAGGATGACTGATCCGGCATACGTCCCCACCGACGACGAGGCGAATCCGCTGGCCAGCAGGGCCAACGCGAACAGCAACGCCGACAGACCGCCCAGCCGGTCGCCGATCGCGGCATGTGCGGCGTCGAGCGAATCGGCGCCGGTGCCATTCAGTGCGGCAGCAGCGAGGACGACCATCGCCAGGTTCACCGCGCCCGCGAGGGCCATCGCGACGGCGACGTCCAACCGGGTCGCCCTCAGGACCCGCCGCCGGCCCGCGGCGGAACGGATGGATTTGCCGTGCCGGTCGGTGACGAGTGCGCCGTGCAACCAGATAGCGTGCGGCATCACAGTTGCGCCGAGCATGCCGGCGGCAAGCACGAGCGACTGCGCCCCGTCCAGCCGGGGGACGAGCCCGTGCACGACACCCGAGCCCGATGGATGGGCCTGGATCGTCGAGACAACGAACCCGACCAGGACCACCGCGAGTAGGCCCACGATGGCCGCCTCGAACGGCCGTTGGCCGCGTTTCGACTGGTAAATCAGCAATCCGAACGACACGGCCCCGGTGATCAGCCCACCAAGCAGCAGCGGGATCCCGAACAGCAGGTTCAGCGCGATCGCCCCGCCGACGACCTCGGCCAGGTCCGTCGCGACCGCGACCAGCTCCGCCTGGGCCCACAAACCGGTCGCGGTGGACCGCCTGAAGTGGTCCCGGCACAGTTGCGGCAGCGTCCGCCCGGTGGCGATGCTCGCCTTGGCCGCCAGGTACTGCACCAGCACGGCCATCAGGTTGGCGCCGACCACGACCCAGCAGAGCAGATACCCGTATTTCGCCCCGGCGGCGATGTTGGTCGCGAAGTTCCCCGGATCCACGTAGGCGACGGCCGCCACGAAGGCAGGACCGAGCAGCAGCAGACCCGATCGGTTCAGCTGTCGTCGCAGTGGCGCCGGTGCGTACATGGGAGAAGTGTGTACGACTTTACGGCCAACAGTGCACTCAATCTGAAATTGAGACGATCCCAGTTGGTACGGCGAGATGACTTTGGTGACCGCCAGCGGCTAGTCGGTCACGATCAGGCCCAGGACCAGCGCACGGTCAGCGAGGCCTCGATGGTCTGGTCGCCCGGGCTGACCGCAATCTCGGGCGCGAAGCCCATGTCGGCCTTGGCCGACATCTCACGGCCCGGGCTGTGGCCGTAGGTCTCCTCCACAGCCGCGATCGAGCCGAGCGACTGGCCGGCCAACTCGGCGAGCTGAGCCGCCTTCTCCCGGGCCTGGGCGAAGGCCAGCTCGCGTGCCTTGTCCAGCAGCGCCTTCTTGTCCGACACGTCGAAGCCCAGGTGGTCCACGGTCAAGTCATTGCCAGCAGCACCGACTGCGGCGTTGAGTAGTCGACCGAACCCGCTCAGGTCTGTGGTGGAGACGGTGAGTGAGTGTGAGGCCCGATAGGCAGCCACCTGGTTCATCGTCTCGCGGTACTGGGGATAGATGTTGACGGTGCTGGTCTGGATGTCGGCAGGGGCGACTCCCTGCGCCCGCAGGGCGGCGGTGACCGCGTCGGTCCGTTCGGCGACAGCAGCGACCGCGGTCGCGACGTCTTCGGCGTCGCGTCCGACGCCGAGGGAGAGGCGGAGGACATCGGCCGGCGCGGACGCCACACCGGTCCCGGTGACGGTGATCCCAGAATCCATAGCGGTCAGTCTGTCACCGACAGGTTCTCCTGAGGTCTGTCCGACGTATCAGCTAGCCCGCGGCACTATCCGGGCTGGGATGTTGTGCTGGTGGCATAGCGCTAGCAGGCCCGTGCCGTCGATCAGCTGCAGTGGCTTGCCGTTGGCGAACTGGTAGCTGCTCGGTCCGAACCCGCTGGTGGTGATCAGGATCCCCTTGGTCGCGCCGGCATCGACCACCGTGCCGAACAAGTCCCGAACGGCAGACGGTGGTACTTTCCGCGTGTAGAGCTTGGCCTGTACGACGAATTTCCCGCCGGTGACCGGCGTCGGGTCATAGGCGACGCAGTCGATTCCACCATCGTTGCCGGGACGGAACACTTGCGTTTCCATGCCCATCCGGGTCAGCAGGTTCTGCACCAGATGCTCGAACTCCTGCGGCGTCAGGTCGAGCAGGTTGGGCCGGTGGTCGATCTCACTGATCACATCGATCGGCTCGATCGTGCGCGGATCGGCTAGATCGAAGTCCAGCACCGGCTCTACCGGCTGTAGCTCCTCGGGATGCCGCGAGACCTCCGCAGCGAAGTAGTGCCGGACGCAGGCGACCGGGTCGAGCTGGTCGAGCACCAACGCCCTGAACTGAGCCCGGGTGGCCCGCAGGGTGATCAAGCACGGCCGGACGGTGCGACCCGTCGACAGATCCACCGACTGCACCATCCCGTTGAAGACCACCGTGTCCACTACGCCGTAGTGGTCGCTGCCGAAGACCAGGTGCAGCGCCCGCAGCGCCAACTGGGCCACAAGTTGCTGGTAGAGCAGCCGAATCTCGCGGTCGGGCCGCGGCACCGCTACTACTGCGTCACGCTCCCTGTCGTACCGGTACGCCCACTGAGCCGGTATAACGCTAACGTCCGGCAGGTCCCACTCCAGCGCAAGCAGGGTCGACTCCGGCACGTACCCGGCCCGTCGGCGGCGGGGGAAGTCCAGTGGCTCGTGGACCCGGTCGAGCGCCTTCTGGAAGTACCGACTGACCGAGCGCCGCTCGCCCGCCTGGACGGCCCGCTCGTAGTTCTCGATCCGCTCATGCTGCTCGGCGGTGTCCTCGTCGAGTCGCCGCTGCTGTTCGGCCCACTCGCGGGTGGCCAGGGCGACCCGTTCGCGCCGGGCCTCCTCGGCGGCGCGGTACCGCGTGATCGCCTCGGCGAATCGGTCCTCGGCGTCGGCCACGCGCCGCGCGTACCGCCGCTCCGCTCCGAACAGCCAGGCGACCAGACCCGGCTGGCGCGGTACGAAGGCCGCCCAGGCGGGACTCGGCCGGGGCAGGAGGTCGGCCGGTTTCACCGTCGGCGGCGCGTGCCGCGGTGCCCGCTTCAGCGTCTGCAGATCAGTGGCGTGCACCTCGGTCGCGAGTGCGGCGGCCAGGACCCCCTGCAGTGCCTGGACGTGCTCCTGCACCGCAGCAGTTCGTTCCGCCGCCTCCGCGGCGTGGCCGGGCGGACGGTCCTTGCGGGCATGGCGTTCGATCGACCGGTTCATGCCTCAGACACCTCTCCCCGTTACTCCCTTCCAGCGTAACCAGTCAAATACGCTCAGCGACCGACATGCCGCCGTGTTGGTCATGACATTGTTGGCCGTCCATCTCGAGTTAGTGGCCACAGAACCTCTTGCCGGGGAGATACCGGCAGGACACGATGGCGGGATGAGCCAGGTGACAGCGCAGCTTCCGTCGTACGAGTCTGGTGTCTCCGACCTCCCGCTGCTCGGCGAGACGATCGGCCAGAACCTCCGCCGCACAGTCACGACGTACGGCGATCGGGAGGCAATGGTGGAGGTGGCGAGCGGCCGGCGCTGGACGTACGCCGAGTTCGGCGCCGAGGTGGACGTGTTCGCCCGCGGGCTGATGGCGCGCGGTATCGGGAAGGGCGACCGGGTCGGCATCTGGGCGCCGAACTGCGCCGAGTGGACGATCACCCAGTACGCGACCGCGAGCATCGGCGCGATCCTGGTGAACATCAACCCGGCCTACCGTACGCACGAGCTGGCCTATGCGCTGAACCAGTCCGGTGTCAGGCTGTTGATCTCGGCTACGGAGTTCAAGACCAGCAACTACCGCGAGATGATCGACCAGGTGCGCGGTGACTGTGCCGCGCTCGAAGAGGTGGCCTACATCGGTACGCCGGACTGGGATGCCATCGTCGAAGCCGCGCCAACCGTCAGCGAAGAACAGTTCGAAGAGCGCGCGGCCGAGCTGAGTTTCGACGACCCGATCAATATCCAGTACACGTCGGGGACCACCGGTTTTCCCAAGGGTGCAACGCTTTCGCACCACAACATCCTGAACAACGGCTACTTCGTCACCGAGACGATCGGCTTCGGCCCGGACGACCGGCTCTGCATCCCGGTGCCGTTCTACCACTGCTTCGGCATGGTGATGGCGAACCTCGGTTGTACGACGCACGGCGCCTGCATGGTCATCCCGGGCCCGGCTTTCGAGCCGGCTGCCTCGCTCAAGGCCGTGCAGGATGAGCGCTGCACCGGGCTGTACGGCGTACCGACGATGTTCATCGCGGAGCT
>JAWWOY010000410.1:0-4273 GCA_033851195.1 Kribbellaceae bacterium
CCAGACGTTCAAAGGCAGGATCTGCACGGAGCGGAGCCCCGGTGGGCCGGCAGGGTCGGCGATCTTGCCGATCTCGTTCCAGTGGAGCCGGCTCCGGCGTTGGTGCCTGCCGAGACTTATGCCGTTCCGATCCACCGTCAGGACAGGGCGCCCGGTCACGAGCTGCCAGAGCGTAAACCCGACAACGACGAGGAGCACGATTGCAGAGAGCCCGCGGAAGAAGTCTGTGCCGCCGAATGAGTTCAAACGCAAGTCAGCGACGAACGACCGCAGCGAATTTGCGAACAGGAGGCAAACGAGCGCCAGCCGCACCAGCAATCGTCGCCTGCGTTGCGGAAGCTGCACTATGCCGCTGGACTCCAACTCGGCGGTCCAGCCCGATGCCTCGCCGCCGCCCCCAGCGTGCCCACCTCAGGCGGGCCAGCGTGTGGCGTGTTCGGCGGCGGTGGGTGGGTCGGCGCCGTGGCGGGTGCAGGTGATGGCGGCGGCCTTGACTGCGTAGTCCACCACCTCACGCAAGGTCTTCTCGTCCAGGCCTTCCAGCCGTACGACGCCGAGCAGACCGCGCCGGTGCAGACCGGCGATCAGCGCCGCCATGAACGAGTCGCCGGCACCTACCGTGTCGACCACCTCGATCGCGGGCGCCGGCACCTCGACCCGCGCGGTCCGGGTGATGCCGATCGCCCCAGCGCCGCCCAAGGTGATCACGACGCACCGGGTCCGGTCGACGCTCAGCAGTTCGGCCGCGATCTCGTCCGGTGTGAGCCCCGGCCGGAGGAACTCGCAGTCCTCGTCGCTCAGTTTCACCAGGTCGGCGGTGGCGGCCAACTCCCGTACGACTGCCCAGGTTGACACCGGGTCAGGGGTGATCGTCGGTCTGGCGTTCGGGTCCAGCGTGACCGTGACCGGCTGCCCGGCCAGCGAGGCCAGGAACTTGCGGATCGCTGTCGCACCCGGCTCCAGCACCGTCGCGATCGAGCCCGTATGCACAGCCGGGCAGCCCGTCGAGAGTGAGAGCGCCGGGGGGTCCCAGGTGATGTCGAACTCGTACGATGCGACGCCGTCCGGGTCGAGCGCGGCAGTCGCCGTACTGGAACGGAAGCCCGGGTCGACGGAGCCCGGAGCCAGCTGTACCCCGTTGCCGAACAGGTGCGCGCCCAACTGGTCGCCGTACGGGTCGGTGCCGAAACGGCTGACCAACTCGGTCGGGACGCCGAGGCGGGCCAGGCCGACCGCGACGTTGGCCGGGGAGCCGCCCGGGGTCGCCTTGACGACACCCTTGCCGTTGCCGGAACCATTGCCGGTGACGATGTCGACCAGTGCCTCGCCGATCACGAGCACGGGCGCGGTCATGCTGCCATCGCGGCGGCCTCGGTGACGCGGACCAGTTCGAGGGCCAGGTTGCGGTCCGGCGCGTGCTCGTCGACCTCGAGATGGGCCGGTGGTGTGGTTGGGTCGCTCATGCTCGGATCGTAGGCCAACGCATACCGCGTTGATCGAGGGAGATACCGACGCGAGACACTGTTGCCATGAGTACGACGGGTCAGGACGCGGCGCGGGTCCGCGCGGAGGCGGCTGCCGCCCGCGCGCAGTCCCAGGCGGACCGGGCGAAAGCGCGCACGATGACGAACATGGTGTGGGCGCTGCTGGCCTGTTTCATCGTGGTGGCGTTCCTGATGATCGTCACCTGGCGACCCAAGGAGGAGAAGGTCCGCGCGGTCGAGTACACCGCCCAGCTCCAGAACGCGCGGAAGGCGGCCCCGTGGGTCCGCGGCCCCGAGCCGATGCCGTCCGGCTGGACCGCGACCAGCGTCCAGTTCCGTGCGCCTCAGCAGAGCCCGGTCACCTGGCACCTCGGCGTCGTCACCGCGGCGAAGAAGTACGTCGGCCTGGAGCAGTCCAACGTGACCGCCAACGCGTACCAGTTCAGTAAGCTCGGCAAGACAGCGGACGACGGTACGTCGACCGTGGCGGGCGTCACCTGGCAGCGCAAGAAGCTGCTGGAGCGCGATAACGACCAAGCGCTGGTGCTGATCGGCTCGGGTGTGACCACGATCGTCACCGGCAACGCCGGCTATCAGGCGCTGGAGACCTTCGCTACCGCGCTGCGCTGAAGCCGCCCGCTCCGAGCACCTAAGCATCGGCTTAGGTTGCCGTTGACAGCCGGACCCGACACGCGGTGCTATCGGGAGATCATCGCGATGAAGGAGCCCGGCATGCAGGTTCCAGCACCTTTCGAGTACGAGCGCGCGACGAGTGTGGATCAGGCCATCGGGTTGCTGGAACGGTTGGGCAGCACCGCCCGGCTGGTCGCCGGCGGCCACAGCCTGCTCCCGATGATGAAGCTGCGGCTGGCCAACTTCGAGTACCTGATCGACATCAACGACCTGCATGCCGAACTGGGGTACGTGAAAGTCGAGCCGGACCGGATCCGGATCGGCGCGATGACCCGGCACCGGGAGTTGCTGGAGTCCGACGAGCTGGCCGCTGCCTTCCCGATCTTCCGCGACGCGGAGACGGTGATCGCCGACCCGGTGGTCCGCAACCGCGGCACGATCGGTGGCTCCCTGTGCCAGGCCGACCCGTCGGAGGACCTCTCAGCCGTCTGTACGACGCTCGACGCGAGCTGCGTGATCCGCGGCAGCGGCGGCGAACGGGTGGTGTCGATGGAGGAATTCCACCGGGGGCCGTACGAGACGGCGGTAGGCGACGGCGAGATCCTCACCGAGATCCGGGTGCCGATCCGGCCGGGCGGTTCCAGCGCCTACCAGAAGGTCGAGCGCAGAGCCGGTGACTGGGCCGTGGTGTCGGCGGGAGCAGCGGTCTGGCTCGACGGCGGCACCATCAGCGACGCCCGGGTGGGACTGGCCGCTGTCGGCCCGAACACCACCGGGATCCCCGCGATCTCCGAGGCGCTCCGCGGGAGACATCCCTCGGAGGAGCTCTACCAGCAGGCCGGCGAGATCGCCGCCGCGAGCTGTCGTCCCAGCACCGACATGCGCGGCAGTACCGAGTACAAGCTGCACCTGGCGGATGAACTGACCCGCCGGGCCTTGCGGCTGGCCGTCCGCCGGATCACTGAGCCGAATCACTGAGGGAGAGGGCTGATCGATCATGCAGGTGACGATGTCCGTCAACGGTGACGAGGTGGTCGCCGAGATCGAGGGCCGAACGTTGCTCGTGCACTTCCTGCGCGACCAACTCGGCATGACCGGCACGCACTGGGGCTGCGATACCAGCAACTGCGGCACCTGTGTCGTCTGGATGGACGGCGAACCGGTGAAGTCCTGCACGGTGCTGGCCGCGATGGCCGGTGGGCACGAGGTCCGCACGGTCGAGGGCCTGGAGACCGAGGACGGGCTCGATCCGATCCAGGAGGGGTTCATGCAGTGCCACGGCCTCCAGTGCGGATTCTGTACGCCGGGCATGATGATGACCGCGCGGGCACTGCTCGACCGCAACCCGGATCCGAACGAGCACGAGATCCGCGAGGCGATCTCCGGGCAGATCTGCCGCTGCACCGGCTACGCGACGATCGTCCGTTCCGTCCGCTGGGCCGCGACCCACCCGAACGGCGCTGACCAGTCCCAGCCCGAGGTAGCGCCAGCTGATCTGGACGTACCGGACCCGGCGACCGAACCAGTACCTGAGCGCGCGGGGAGCTTCACATGACTACCGTAACTGTGCCGGCTGTCGGAGGTCGTCCTGTCGACAAGTTCGAGGACAACGACCAGAAGCCGGTCGGCCACGGCCGGATGCTGCGCAAGGAGGATCCGCGCTTCATCCGCGGTCTCGGCAAGTACTGCGACGACATCCAGCTGCCGGGCATGCTGCACCTGGCGATCTTGCGTTCCCCGGTGGCGCACGCGCGGATCGTCAGCATCGACGTGAGTGCCGCGCAAGCCCATCCGAAGGTCAAAGCCGTCGTCACCGGCGCCGATCTGGCCGAGAAGGGGCTGGCGTGGATGCCGACGCTGTCGAACGACGTACAGGCCGTCCTGGCCACCGACAAGGTGCGGTTCCAGGGGCAGGAGGTCGCGTTCGTCGTCGCCGAGGACCGGTACGCCGCCCGCGACGCGCTGGAACTCATCGACGTCGAGTACGACATCCTCGACCCGGTCGTCGACGCCCGGACGGCGTTGTCGCCCGATGCGCCGGTGATCCGGGACGACCTGGACGGCAAGACCGACAACCACTGCTTCGACTGGCAGACGGGCGACGAGGCCGCCACCGAAGCCGTGTTCGCCAAGGCTGACGTCGTGGTCAAGCAGGA
>JAWWOY010000469.1:0-5239 GCA_033851195.1 Kribbellaceae bacterium
CCCGTCAAGAAGGTCGACGGCCGCGCCGAGAAGGCGAAGCTGACCCGCGGCAAGATCCTGGACGCTGCCGGCGAACTGTTCGTCGAACAGGGCTACGGCGCTACCGCCCTGCAGGACATCGCCACCCGTGCCGGGGTCGCGGTCCAGACGATCTACTTCAGTTTCGGCAACAAGCGGTCCGTGCTGAAGGAAGTCGTCGACCGGACGATCGCGGGTGACGACGAACCGGTCGCCACCCGGGACCGGCCGTGGTTCCAGCAAGCCCTGGCGACGACGACCGCCAAGGACCACCTGCACGCACACGTCGAGGGAACCAGCGCGGTGCTCGGCCGGGTTGCGCCGATCACCAGGGTTCTGCAAGCTGCGGCCGCTACGGATCCGGAGATCGCAGAACTCTGGCCACAGGGACCTGACCCGCGGCTGACGATCCAGACGGCGGCCGCCAAGAGCCTGATGAGCAAGCCCGGAGCGCGCAAAGGTGTGAAGGCTGCCCACGCCGCCGACGTGCTCTTCGCCTTGCTGAGCCCCGAGCTTTACCTGCTGCTGGTCGGCGAGCGCGGCTGGTCGGCCAAGCGGTGGAAGGACTGGGCTTTCAGCACGTTGTACCCGCAACTCTGCTCGGACTGAACCCTCGTCGCGGTCACCCTGCGATGACACAGAGTGAACGCAGGGTGGCGAGTACGGCGACTGACTGTCGGCGCGGCTCCCGTTGCTCGGCTGGGGTATGAACGCCCCAGTCCTGCTGGCAGTGGTCGAACCTGACCATGCCGGTGCCGACCGGAAAAGGTCTGCCGACGACATCGGTGATGCAATCCGGACCCGACCCGGCGACCAATATCTCGCTGCCCGCCCCAGCCCACCACCGGTACACCGACTCGCGGCTGATCACCGCCACAAAATGAAGACGGCCACGGCTTCTATGGCGGCGTGAACAAATGCGCCGACAGATGGGACAGCGCTTTCCTGACCATCGGCCAGGCGCCGGTAAAGGACGAGACCTGCTGTGGTGAAGGCATTTCGGCACCGACGGCGCCAGAACCTGCCGAGGCGAGCGTCGATGGTAATGCGGCCGGCGGCGCACCGCTGGCCCGGATCGCCAGTTCCAACAAGGCGGTCCCCGGACTACACCCACTGACCGGATCCGGGCATTTGCTCATAATTTCCGGGTTAATTTCCGACCTGATAGAAAACCCGCTCCGAATGATATGAACAATCCCGCTATATAGCTATATCCAACACTGACCGGAATGGCTCCGTCACGGTCGGCCAGATCGTGATAGGACGTTCGTTGTCAGCGCTGGCTTGTCAGGGCGATGTCAGGGTTCCGTCCCTGTGCGACGCAGCGTGACCGCGACAATCTAGAAGCAGCGCGGGAGAACCGAACGTCGACCGGGAGGGCTCGACGCAAGGGGGACATCGCGAACGCGGCTTCGGTCGGCTGTGGAGTGGGGGGACTGCCTGGGGGGTCAGGCAGAGCCACAGCCGGCCGGAACCCGGGATACATGTCCACCGCCGAGACCCTCGCGGGGTACCTTCGATCCCCCAGGTCGTGGTGCTCCGCGAGGCTGCGCAGGTACGTCCTTGTCACGGCCCGCGTCGGCGGTCCTTGACGCCCGGGCGGTCAGGTCCTGGATAACCGTCTGCTACTGCATGCAGAGGCGCCGCTCTACCCGCGGACCAAGCTGCCCTGAACGAGCGACGATCCAAGGTTTCCTCGACCGACTGCTTCGTCGCCAGGTGGTCTGCTTGTTCGACCGTGGGCACCGGCGCCCCGATCACCTCCCGGATTCCGTCCGCAGCACCCAGCAGGAATGCTGCATACTCGCTCCGCTCCCGCTGTTGCGCCACTGTCGCCAACTCCTCCAGCACGCTCGCGGAGCGCCAGCGATCGCCCAGGTCGCGATGCTCGGCAAGGCTCTCGTCTAGCAGATGCACTGCCCTGTCGGTGAGGCCGCGGCGCCGCTCGACGATGCCGAGCTGATTCAGCGACCAGGCCACGCCTTCGCGATACCCGAGCCGTTGGGACAAAGCCAAGCTCTCCAGCAGCAGATCCTCCGCCTCGGTCAGGTCGCCGGCGTACTGGGCGATGGTGCCGAGGCTGATCAGGGACCAGGCGATGCCCTCGCCGTCACCGAGCACGCGGAAGCTGTCCCGCGCCTGCCGGCACCGCTTGGCGCCGACCTCCAGATCACCCCGAAGCCACGCCACGAAGCCGAGGTGGTTGTGCGCCCAGGACATGCCGGACCGATCGCCGAGACCCTCGTAGAGGTCGAAGCTCTGACAGTGCAGGTTCTCCGCCACGACGTAGTCGCCACGCTCCCGCGCGACTCCACCCAGCCGCTGCATGACCAGCGCCGTACCGGCCATGTCGCCGAGTTGCTGGTACTGCGCCAGCGCGGCCTCCAGCCGGATAGTCGCAACGTCGTACTCGCACTGCAGGAACGAGAGCATGCCGGCGCCCAGCAAGGCCTTCGCCCGGTACGGCGCCAGGCCCGGCTCATCCGATCCCCCGGCAAGTTCGAGTGCGCGCTCGAGCCACCCGCTCCCCTCGGCGTAATGGCCGCGCAGGTAGCAGAACAACCAGAGCCCACCGGCCAGTCGGACCGCCTCCCGGACGGCGCCGGCGCGGACTGACCACGCCATCGCGGCTCGCAGGTTGTCCAGCTCTCCGTCCAACCGGTCCAGCCAGTACGCCTGGTTCGCGCCGCGCAGATGCCCTTCGGCCTCCTCGACCAGGGCGATGTAGAACGCCGCATGACGTCGCGCGATCTTGTCCTGCCGGCCGGACGCGACAATTTGGGCGGCAGCGAACTCACGGATCACCGCAAGCATGTCGTACCGAGTGATCCCGCGATCGCGGCTGACCCGGACCAAAGACTTGTCGACCAGCCTGCTGGTGAGGTCCAGCGCAGCGGCGCGTTCCAGCGGGCCGGGGTCGGGCTGCCCGGCCTGCACCGCCGCGGCCGCGTTCAAGGTCCACCCGCCGACGAACACCGACAGCAGCGCGAACAGCTCACGCTCGGGTTGAGTCAGCAGGTCGTGGCTCCACCCGATCGCCGAGTGCAGCGACTGCTGCCGTGGCGCGGCTGTGCTCGACCCGCCGGCCAAGATCCCGAAGGACTCCTCCAGTTCCGAAGCCAGCTCCTCGACCGTCAACACGTTGGTCCGGGCCGCCGCCAGCTCGATCGCGAGCGGCATTCCCTCCAGCCTGCGGACCACCCGGGCGACCTGCTCGAAGTGAGTCGGCAACTCCTGCCCACGCGCCGTCGACCGATCCACGAACAGCCGGACCGCAGGAGATGCCTCCAACTGCTCTTGCGACCAATCCGAGTCCGGCAGCGCCAACGGCGGCACGACATACACAGTCTCGCCCGGCAGCCGCAGCAGTTCACGGCTGGATGCGAGGATCGACAAGTTGGCGCAGTTCTCCAGCAGTGCAGCGCAAACCAAGGCCGTGTCCGCTATCACGTGTTCACAGTTGTCGAGCACCAGCAGCAGGTGTCTGCGGCCGATCTGCTCGGCGATCGCCCCCACCAGCCGCGCGCCGTCGAGTGGGTGCAGTCCAGTCGCCGCGGCGATGGTCGACACCACCGCCGACGCCTCGGACAACTGCCCGAGCGGCACCCAGCAGACGCCGTCGTCGAAACGGTGCGCCACTCCCTCAGCGACCGCGAGCGCCAGCCTGGTCTTGCCGACGCCACCGGGGCCGGTCAAGGTCAGCATTCGCGTCACCCGCTCGCCGATCAACCGTCCCGCATCGCTGCACTCCGTCGTACGGCCGACAAGTTCATTGGCAGCAATGGGCGGCAACCGCAGCGTCGAGCGAGCGGTATCAGCGTCACGCCGGGCCGCGCTGGTCAACTGGGCGCGTTCGGCCGCGCCGAGCCGGAGGGCGTCAGTGAGCAGCCGCAGTGTGTGTGGTCTGGGCGCGCGCCTGCGACCCCGCTCCAGTGCCGCGATCGCATCGACACTCAGGCCGGCGAGCTCCGCCAACCCCTCCTGCGACAGTCCGGCATCACGCCGGTGCCGGCGGAGCAGATCACCGAAACCCGTCCCCTGCGCATCGTCTGAGCCGCGGCGGGACCCATCTGATGGCAAGGACGGCTCCGCCCAGTCTCCGACCTGTGCGTGGCGGACGCCCCGCACTCCATGAAGGTATCCCCTCACGACCGCCTTGTCAGGGTCTGCCGGGCCTTGCCCCGCAAACTCCCGGGTTTATGAACGGCCCTGGCCGGCGTGGTGGGCGATGGCGACGCGCATCGAGGCGCGCGCTCGCTTGCGGTCGCCGGCAGCGGCGTACGCCGCGCCCAGGCGGAACCAGCCGCGCCAGTCGGCCGGGACAGCCTCGGCTTCTTCCTGGTACTGGACGAAGACGGCATCCGCGGTACCGGACGAAGACGGCATCCGCGGCGGCGCGGTCGATCCGGCCGGACGGACGCCGTGACAGGTCGTCGACCGGTAGTCCCCCAGCCGCCTCGAGTTCGCGGGCCGTCACCATCAGTCGCGTCCGGTCGTGAACGGATCAGGATTCATCTCAATCGAGGTCCAGAAAGTGCTCGAGTCATTCGAGGTCCAGGAAGTGCTCGAGCCCGACGGTGAGGCCGGGCGCGCTGCTGATCCGCCGGACCCCGAGCAGGACGCCGGCCATGAACGACTCCCGGTGCATCGAGTCGTGCCGGATCGTGAGGGTCTCGCCCGTATCGCCGAACAGCACCTCCTGATGCGCGACGAGACCTCGAAGCCGGACGCCGTGCACCCGGATCCCCTCGACGTCGGCACCGCGTGCACCTTCCAGACCGGTTGACGTCGCATCCGGCACCGGCGGTGAACCCGCCTCGCGCCGGGCGGCCGCGATCAGCTCAGCAGTACGACGCGCCGTACCTGAAGGGGCATCGACCTTGTCCGGGTGGTGCAGCTCGATGATCTCGACCGACTCGTAGAACCGCGCGGCCTGAGTCGCGAACCGCATCATCAACACCGCCCCGATGGAGAAGTTGGGCGCAACCAGCACACCGGTGTCCGGGCTGGCCGCAAGTTGCTCGCGAAGGGTGGTCAGGCGCTCGTCGTCAAAGCCGGTGGTCCCGACGACTGCATGGATCCCGTGCTCGATGCACCAGGCGAGGTTGTCCATCACCACCTCGGGGCGGGTGAAGTCGACAACCACCTCAGCCCCGGCAGCGGTGAGCTGGTCCAGGTCGTCACCCTGGTCCAGCGCGGCGACCAACTCACAGTCGCTCGC
>JAWWOY010000500.1:0-2553 GCA_033851195.1 Kribbellaceae bacterium
CACCCTGCAGCAGGTAGCGGGTCTGCCTGCGCAGCCTGGACAACTCGGGCGAGCTGGGCGCGAACGGGTCGTCGAAGTCGCGGCGCAAGACATGGAACGCAGCAGCCATGTAGCCGCCTCCGCTGACCCCGATCACGCTGGAGGCCTTGTCGTAGAGCTTGCGCTCCCGCAGCAGTTGCAGCGCTCCGAGGCAGAAGGACGCCGAGCGGATGCCGCCCCCAGAGCAGCAGATCACCAGCCGGCCGGCGTCCGGCCCATCGTCCGCTACCCGCTTGAAGGTGACCTGGGAGGGGCCGGGTTCGTTCTTGAACAGCGTGCGCTGCCCATACCGGCTTGTTGCGAACAAACAGACAGCCAGCACCAGTACGCCGGCCAGCCAGCTGGCGCGCATCAGCCAGCTGAACCAACCAATCGACAGGCCCGGGCATGCACCAGTCTCGGCACCGAAGCCGTGCCACAGTCGTACGTCCTCCACGATGTCGAGCACGGCGGCGAGGGAGATCAGGTAACCACCTACGCGGGCGATTCCCAGCCAGCCGGGTCTACGCAGGACCCGCACGTACTTGTAGGCCCGGTAGGCCGCGTAGACATAGGCACCGATGAAGAGACCGTCCACCAGCAGCGACAGGCGACCGGGAATTGCGCAGTCGGCCGCCGACCCGGCCAGGTCGCCGACCGCATCCCGCATCGGCTGCTGCACCAGCACGAGTACGACCGCCAGCGACAGCGTCCGTACGAAGGTGCGACGCCGGCCGATCTCCTCGATCGTGGCGTTTCCCTTAGTCCCCTCAGACTCACCGAACATCGCACCATGATGACCTCGATCTGACCAATCGGCGAGGCGACGTGCGTCGGCTTGGTTGCAGTCCGTGTCCAGCCTTGACATCCGCGGGTAGCGGGCGGACCTTGAAGTCAGTCGATCGGCATCGTGGGGGGACCATGGATCCTGATCTGAGCACGTTGGCGCTGCGCCGGTTCAGTAACCGTTTGCACGGTGCCACCATCCTCACCCTGCACTGCGCCTCGGTACGTCCGGGTGCGCGGTTCGGCGAGGACATCGTCGACAAGTTGAGCTCCGAAGGCCTGCTCAGCCAAGTGTTGTGGAGCACCTCCTGTACGCCGGCCGACGTGTCCGCGGGTGCCTTCCCACGTCTGCAGGATGCCGGACTGTTCCTTGCCCGGCTGGATCTTGCCGGTATCGCGGGGAACCCGGGCCGGCTCATCGAGTTGGTCACGGCCGTCCAGATCCTGCGCCGCCTCGGCATCCTGGTCGAGTACGACCTGGACCTGTTCGGCGGCTCGCCACGATTCGCAGCGGTCCGGGACAACGTCGCCATGTTGCGGGCCACCGTGGGCGACGGCAACACGCCGGCAGTCTTCAGGTACACCCCGGCCGACGGCCCCTGCTCGCCCTGGCTCGAGGCATTCCGGACTCAACTGGCCGATGCGGTTGCGCCATGGCTGAAAGACGGCGGACTGGCGGATCAACTTGCTGAAGCCTGGGCCGAGGTGCTTGTCACGGAACGCCTTCTGCTGGGGTTGTACGGAGTGGCCGCCCACCGGATCGCGTTGCAGCGGTTGACTTTGCGCTGCAACATGGATCTGCTGAGCCTGGTAGCCGGCAGCGCCGCCGATTTCGAGGCCTCGGGCGAGACCACCCTGCTGGACCACGAACTGCTCGCGCCCCGGTGCGCGCGACTCTCGGAGCAGATGGTCGCCCTACGCAACGGTTTCCAGTCCGCCAATACCGGCAACCACCCGGTCGTCCGCACGGCGTAGATCTGGCAACTTGGGACCGATGAACGCCGACACGCCGGGCAACTTGGGACCGACGAGCGGGCTTAGGAGATGGCCTCGGGCGGGGTGAGGCCGCTGGCGTGGACGAACTGCTGGGTGAGGTGGACGAAGGCGCGGGCGGCTGCGCTCTGGTAGGCGTTTTCGCGTCGCAGCAGGGTGATGGTGCGGGTAGGCAGGGGCGGTTCGAGGGGGACGTGGGCGAGATCTGGGTTGTCGTCCGTGATGGCGTCGGGCAGGACGGTGGCCAGCGGGGTGCGCCGGACGATTTCTATGAGGACGGGGACAGAGTTTGCCTCTACTGCGATGAGTGGCTGCACGTTGTGGGCGGTGAAGTAGGCGTCAACGTGGACGCGGGTGGCGAAGCCGCCGCTGAGCAGCGCCAGGTGGCGCCCTGCCAACTCCCGGACATGCAGCGGCTCCTTGCGGCCGGCTCCGGTCTGACTGGCGCCGATGACAAGACTGAGGGTCTCGGTACACAGCGCGGCCGCGGTGATGCCGGGTAGGTGGGGGCAATGGAAGGCGATGCCGAGGTCGATTTCGTCGGCCAGCAGCGAGGCTTCGATACCGGCCTGCGTCATCTCTTTGACATCCAGGGTGATGCCGGGGTGGCGGGAGTGGAGTTCCGCGGCGAGGGGGCCGAGGAGATAGGCGGTGGAGGTCTGGGTGAGCGCGAGGCGCAGGTGGCCGCGGGAGAGGTCAGCGACGTCCAGGACGGCGCGTTCGGCTGCCGCCAGGTCTCGCAAGGCGCAGCGGGCG
>JAWWOY010000514.1:0-3721 GCA_033851195.1 Kribbellaceae bacterium
GTGGCGACGATCCGCTGGGTCTCGCCGAGGGCGCGCGGGCGATGTCCGATCTGGCCGAGCTCGACGCGCTGGCTGAGCAGCTGTCCCAGTCCTACCCAGGTGCTCGGATGGAGGACATCGACCTCGAGGCGTTGACGCGCCAGCTGGGTGACGAGGCGACGGTAGATGCCCGACGGCTGTCGGAGCTCGAGCGTCAGCTGAAGGAGCAAGGCCTGCTGGAGCGTGCGCCGGATGGCTCGCTGCAACTGTCTCCCAAGGCGTTGCGCCGACTCGGTCAGACCGCCTTGGCCGACGTACTACGGACCGCCCGCGGCCAAACCGGCGAACGCGACGCAGCCTCGACCGGCGCGGCGGGCGAGCTGAGCGGATCCACCCGGGCCTGGCAGTTCGGCGACACCCAGCCGTGGGACGTGTCGCGAACCGTGCGCAACGCAGTGCTCCGTACGGCGGGGTCCGGCACGCGCGGCTCGGTTCGACTGGACGTGGCCGATGTGGAGATCGCCGAGACTGAGCACCGCGCACGGGCAGCCGTCGCGCTGCTGGTAGACACCTCCTGGTCGATGGTCCAGGAGGGTCGCTGGCTGCCGATGAAGCGCACCGCACTCGCGCTGCATCAGCTGATCTCGACCCGCTACCGCAATGACGCACTCCAACTCATCACCTTCGGCCGGTACGCCGAGGTGGTGGAACTACCGCAACTGGTCGGTCTGGAGGGCGCCTGGGAACAAGGCACCAACGCGCACCACGCGCTACTGCTGGCCGGCCGGCACCTGCGGCGTCACCCGGACGCCCAGCCGGTGGTCCTGATGGTCACCGACGGAGAACCAACGGCGCATCTCGAACCGGACGGCACGGCCGAGTTCGACTACCCACCCCGCCCGGCGACATTGCGGAAGACAGTCGCCGAGGTGGACCGGCTGGCCAAGCTGGGCGCCTCCGTCACGGTGTTCCGGCTCGGTGACGACCCGAGGCTGAACGCGTTCGTCGACCTGCTGGCTCGTCGCAGCGGCGGCAGGGTGCTCGCCCCCGACGCGGACGGCCTCGGCGCCGCGGTCGTCGGCGACTACCTCCGCACCCGCCGCAAGCTCTAGCCCTCACTTCCTGCGCCGTGACGGCCACACCGGGTCAATTTCGTCGCAAAACACCCCCGTTGTCCCTGGTTGTCAACGTGGTAAGGGTTTTCCGACCATCGCGTGTGGGCATCCTCACGACCTCGTAGTGAGACCAGTGTTCAACTGGACTACTTTTCTGGCTTACCCTGAAACGAAACCGTCGCCACCGGAGTCGCCGGGCCCAGCGGCTTGGCCGCGCTGCAACGGCCCTCGCCGCGCAGCAACGCTGCAAGGCCGCCCACACCTCAGGGAGTCACTGTGTCGAAACTCGTCTACGACTTCGACGAAGGTAATAAGGACATGTTGGACCTTCTCGGCGGGAAGGGGGCCAACCTCGCCGAGATGACCAACCTGGGTCTGCCGGTGCCGCCCGGGTTCACCATCACCACCGAGGCCTGCCGGGTGTACTTGCAGACCTCGGCGATGCCGCCCGAACTCGCCGACGAGGTCGACCACCACTTGGACCTGCTGCAAGAGAAGATGGGCAAGAAGCTCGGCCAGGCCGACGACCCGTTGCTCGTCTCGGTCCGTTCCGGTGCCGCCGTGTCGATGCCCGGCATGATGGAGACCGTACTCAACGTCGGCTTGAACGACGACTCGGTGCACGGCCTCGCACACCAGTCCGGTAACCCCCGGTTCGCCTGGGACGCGTACCGCCGGCTGATCCAGATGTTCGGCAAGACCGTGCTCGGCATGGAGGGTGACGTCTTCGAGGATGCGATCGAGGCGGCCAAGCAGCGCAAGGACACCAAGGACGACCTCGACCTGGATGCCGACGACATGCGGGCGCTGGTGGACAACTTCAAGGCCGCCGTGCAGGAGCACACCGGCCGGGGGTTCCCGCAGGACCCCCGCGAGCAGATGGACCTCGCGATCGGGGCGGTCTTCGATTCCTGGAATGCCGAGCGCGCGATCCTGTATCGCCGCCAGGAGCGGATCCCCTCCGATCTCGGCACCGCGGTCACCATCTGTTCGATGGTGTTCGGCAACCTCGGCATGGACTCCGGCACCGGCGTCGCGTTCACCCGCGATCCCGCCACCGGCCAGCGCGGCGTGTACGGCGACTACCTGCAGAACGCGCAGGGCGAGGACGTGGTCGCAGGCATCCGCAACACCGTCCCGCTCGCCGAACTGGAGACGATCGACAAAAAGTCGTACGACGAACTGCTGGCGATCATGGGCAAGCTGGAAGCTCACTACAAGGATCTGTGCGACATCGAGTTCACCATCGAGCGCGGCAAGCTCTGGATGCTGCAGACGCGGGTCGGCAAGCGCACCGCGGCCGCTGCCTTCCGGATCGCGACCAGCCTGATCGACGAGGGCATGGTCGACATCGACGAAGCCCTGCACCGGGTCACGGGTGCGCAGCTCGCGCAACTGATGTTCCCGCGCTTCGACACAGAGGCCGACCGGCAGCTGCTGACCAAGGCGATCGGCGCGTCCCCGGGGGCGGCTTCCGGCAAGGTGGTCTTCACCTCGGCCGCTGCGGTGGCCGCCGCCGGAAGAGGAGAGAAGGTCATCCTGGTCCGGCGGGAGACGAACCCGGACGACCTGAACGGCATGATCGCCGCCCAGGGCATCCTGACCAGCCGCGGCGGCAAGACCTCGCACGCGGCAGTCGTTGCCCGAGGCATGGGAAAGACCTGCGTCTGCGGAGCGGAGGACCTCGACGTCGACATCACCGGGCGCAAGATCACCATCGACGCGACCACCATCAACGAAGGCGAGATGATCTCGATCGACGGCACCACCGGCGAGGTCTTCCTCGGCGAGGTCCCGGTCGTCCCGTCGCCGGTCGTACAGTACTTCGAGGGGTCGCTCGGTCCCGACGCCGGTGACGAACTGGTCGCTGCCGTGCACCGGTTGATCAGCCACGCGGACGAGGTCCGCCGGCTGGACGTGTGGACCAACGCCGACACCGCCGACGACGCCGCCCGCGCCCGCCGGTTCGGTGCCCAGGGCATCGGTCTGTGCCGGACCGAGCACATGTTCCTGGGCGAACGCCGCGAGGCCGTCGAGCGGCTGATCCTGGCCGACGAGGCGGCGGAGCGTGACGCTGCCCTGGCGGTGCTGGAACCCCTGCAGCGTGAGGATTTCATCGACCTGCTGTCGGCAATGGATGGCCTGCCGGTGACGATCCGGCTGATCGACCCGCCGCTGCACGAATTCCTGCCGTCGATGGAAGACCTGGCCGTCAAGGTCGCTCTTGCGAAGGAGCGGGGCGATGAGCCCGGCCACGACGCCACCCTGCTGGCCGCGGTCCAACGGCTGCACGAGCAGAACCCGATGCTCGGCCTGCGCGGTGTCCGCCTCGGCCTGGTGATTCCCGGCCTCTTCGCCATGCAGGTACGCGCGATCGCGTCCGCGGCCGCCGAACTGAAGAAGCAGGGCAAGGACCCGCGACCGGAGATCATGATCCCGCTGGTCGGCGCCGTACAGGAGCTGCAACTGGCCCGCGACGAGGTGGAGAAGGTGCTCGCCGAGGTCGCCGAGTCCGAGGGCGTCGAGGTGGATTGCCCGATCGGCACCATGATCGAGCTACCCCGGGCGGCCCTGACCGCGGACCAGATCGCCGAGTCGGCGGAGTTCTTCTCCTTCGGCACCAACGA
>JAWWOY010000541.1:0-6184 GCA_033851195.1 Kribbellaceae bacterium
TGGGGCGGACGCTTCAGCGCGTCGCCGGCCGAGGCGCTGGCCAAGCTGTCGGTCAGCGTCCAGTTCGACTGGCGGCTGGCCCCGCACGACCTGGCCAGCAGCCGCGCCCACGCGCGGGTGCTGCACCGGGCGCAGCTGCTGAACGACGACGAGCTGTCGGCGATGCTCGCCGCCCTCGACGCCCTCGAGGACGACGTGCGCGCCGGGACCTTCCGGCCGACCATCGAGGACGAGGACGTGCACACCGCCCTCGAGCGGGGGTTGCTGGAGCGGCTCGGATCCACCGGCGGCAAGCTCCGGGCAGGTCGCAGTCGCAACGACCAGATCGCGACCGACCTCCGCCTCTACCTGAGGGTGGCGGTGCGGCAGCTCGCGGTGGCGCTCCTCGACCTCGCCGAGGCGTTGAGCGACCAGGCCGACCGGCACGTCGACACTCCGGCACCCGGCATGACGCACCTGCAGCACGCGCAGCCGGTCTCGTTCGCGCACCAGTTGTTGGCGCACGTGCAGGCGTTCGGCCGCGACATCGACCGGTTGCGCGACTGGGACCGGCGCACCTCCGTGTCGCCGTTGGGGTCCGGCGCCCTCGCCGGTTCGTCGCTGGCCCTCGACCCGGTCGCTGTCGCCCGGGAGCTCGGCTTCGACCGGGCCGCCGAGAACTCCATGGACGCCGTGAGCGACCGCGACTTCGTCGCCGAGTTCCTGTTCGTCACGGCGATGATCGGCGTGCACCTGTCGCGTCTCGGCGAGGAGATCGTGCTCTGGTCGTCGCGGGAGTTCGGCTGGGTCGAGCTCGACGACGCCTGGTCCACGGGGTCGTCGATCATGCCGCAGAAGAAGAACCCGGACGTCGCCGAGCTCGCGCGCGGCAAGTCCGGCCGGCTGATCGGCAATCTGGCGGGGCTGCTCGCGACGCTGAAGGCTCAGCCGCTGGCCTACAACCGCGACCTGCAGGAGGACAAGGAACCGGTCTTCGACTCGGTCGACACACTCGAGGTACTGCTGCCGGCCTTCACCGGGATGATCCGCACGCTGCGCTTCAACACCGAGCGGCTGGAGGAACTTGCGCCGCAGGGATTCTCGCTCGCGACCGATATCGCGGAGTGGCTGGTCCGGCAGAAGGTGCCGTTCCGGGTCGCGCACGAACTTGCCGGCGCCTGCGTCCAGGCGTGTGAGAAGCGCGGTATCGAACTGTGGGATCTGTCGGACGAGGACCTGGCCGCGATCTCGCCGGACCTCACCCCGGAGGTCCGCTCGGTGCTGAGCGTCGCCGGATCCGTTGCCTCCCGCAACGGCCGCGGCGGAACCGCCGGGCCCCGGGTGAAGGAGCAGTTGGCCGAGCTACGCGCCCGCGCCGCCGCCCACCAGGACCGCCTCGCCTCCGCGTGACCACCTCCCGGGCCGTGAATCGGTCACGGCCGGTACGCCGGGCGCTGTTGGCGAAGCCGGTGCTCGAAGTGGCACCGCGACTACTCGGCACCGTGCTGCGCGGCACGAGTCCGGAGGGCACGGTCGCGGTCCGGCTTACCGAGGTCGAGGCGTACAACGGCCCGACCGACCCGGGCTCGCACGCCTACCGGGGCCGCACCGAGAGGAACGCGGTGATGTTCGGGCCGCCGGGCCATCTGTACGTCTACTTCACCTACGGCATGCACTTCTGCATGAACATCAGCGTCGGGCCTGTCGGCCAGCCGTCGGCAGTCCTGCTGCGGGCAGGCGAGATCGTCGAGGGGATCGAGCTCGCCCGAGCCCGGCGGGGTGCGGCAGTCGCGGATCGCGATCTGGCCCGCGGCCCGGCCCGGATGTGCATCGCGCTCGGTATCGACCGGGCCGCAAACGACACGGATCTGCTCGCTCCCGGCGCGGCTGTGCAACTGCTCGCCGGGCCCGGCTTCGACGGCATCGCCGAAGTCGGGCCACGGGTTGGCTTGCGCGAGGCCGGGGATCGACCCTGGCGGTTCTGGGTCGGCGGCGACCCGACGGTCTCGCCGTACCGTCCGCACGTCCCCAAACGCCGCGCCCCTCGCTGAGGTCCTGATCCGCCGGTGCCTTGTTCTCGTCAGCGCTTCGCGAGCTCGAGCACGTAGTCGAGCTGGGGCAGGCCGTGCTGCACTTCCGGATCCGGGAACAGTCCGATGTGATGCACACCGGCAGCCTCCAGCGCGTCGAGATGCGCCGCAGCGTCGTCCAGGGTGCCGATCGGCCCGAGCTCGGCCCACCAGTCCTGCGGCATGGTCACCAGGCCTGCCACGCCCGATTCGTCGTACCGGGTGATCAGGTCGTCATGGAACGGCAGCGGCTTGAGTGCCGGGTTGTTCTCCGCGATCAGCCCGGCGAGCCATGGCGCGGTCCACTCGTACGCCGTCTTGCGGTCGCTCCGCACGCAGAACGCACTGAACGCCGCCACCACGAAGTCGTCCGGCGACCCCGCCTGCTCGACCGCAGCCCGCACGTACGACGGGCTGGCGGGCTCGGCGAGCACTACGCCGCCGCCGATGCGGCCCGCCAGCGCGAGGGACTTCGGACCGCGCACGCCCAGCAGGATCGGCGGCGCCTCCTTCGGTGGCTGCTCCAGCTGCACGTCCTGCAGGCGCACCTCTTTGCCCTCCATGGTCACGTTCTCGCCAGCGAGCAGCCGGGTGACGGCAACCGTCACCTCCTCGAGCGTGGTCAGCGGGGACTTGGGACGGACGCCCATCTGCCCCATCCACTCCTGCACGCCGTGGCCGATGCCGGGTAGGAACCGGCCGGGCGCCAGCGCGTACAGAGTGGCGATCTCCATCGCGGTGACAGCCGGGTTCCGCGCGACCGCGGGAAGAATGCCGAGGCCGACGGTGAGCCGCTCGGTCACAGCCAGCGCGGCGGCGCTCAGGGTCGGGCCGGCGGTGTAGAAGCAGTCCTCGATCACCCACAGCTCGTCAGCGCCGCCGCCCTCCAGTCGGCGGGCCACGTCGGTCACCAGAGCAGCGGGGAAGGTGCGCGGGAAGCACATCCCGAGAGCGGCAGAAGTCAGTGTCATATCGAGACCGTAAACGGCCGCTCCGACAGTCTGTCTGTCGACAGGCATACGGGCCCCTCGGCCGGGTAGGTTCATGCCATGGCCCGTCAGCACTACTCCTCCCGGTTGGAGGATTGGTTCAACGCCGGCGTGCAGGCGGTCCTGCGTCGCCGCGGCTGGCGCGAACGGATCATCCCGCACGTCGGTTACGGCAACCAGGATTTCGTCCGGGTGCTCGCGCGCGTCGTGCTCAGCCGTGACCCCCGCAACCAGCCCCGGTACGACGAGGACCAGGTCGTGCGCGGCTGGAAGGTCTTCGTCACCGCGCCGGCCACCGCCGTACAGGTCTCGGTGACCTTGGCGGGGGAGACGTTCGAGGCACTCACAGACCGGGGCGGGTTTGTCGACCTGTCTGTGCCGATCTCGCTCGAGCCGGGCTGGCACGAGATAAGCCTCGGCGTGCACGGCGAGCGGCAGGCGCGCGGCAAGGTGCAGGTGATCGATCCGACGGCGACGTTCGGGTTGGTCAGCGACATCGATGACACGGTGATGCTGACGATGCTGCCACGGCCGATGATCGCTGCGTGGAACACCTTCGTCCGCGACGAGCAGGCCCGCCGCGTGGTGCCGGGCATGGCCGACATGTACCGCGAGCTACTGGGCGACCATCCGGGCGCGCCGATCTTCTACCTGTCGACCGGCGCATGGAACACCGCGCCCACGCTGAGCCGGTTCCTGGCCAAGCACGGGTATCCGGCCGGGCCGATGCTGCTGACCGACTGGGGCCCGACCAATACCGGCTGGTTCCGCAGCGGCCGGGAGCACAAGCGCACAGCCTTGCGGCGGCTGGCGGCGGAGTTCCCAGGCGTGCGTTGGGTGCTGGTGGGGGACGACGGGCAGCACGACCCCATGTTGTACGGCGACTTCGCGCAGACGCATCCGGATCACGTCCGGGCGATCGGGATCCGGCAGTTGACCCCGGCCGAGCAGGTGCTGTCGCACGGTCTGCCGGTGCCCAACCCGGATCCGGGCCAGCACGATCCACAGCGTCCGACCGCTGCCACGGTGTACGGCCCGGACGGCCACGCGCTGGTGGCTCAGCTGCGTGCCGTGCTGTCCCGGCCGGAGGCGAGCTGAGTAACCGGCTGCATGTGGTGCTCCGTTACTGGCACTCTTGTCAGTGATCCGACGTACTCGAGGAGAAGCCAAGTGACCGACAGCGGGACCGACAGCCGCACCCAGGTGCTCGACGACTTGGA
Source organism: Kribbellaceae bacterium (assembly GCA_033851195.1). Taxonomy (GTDB): domain Bacteria; phylum Actinomycetota; class Actinomycetes; order Propionibacteriales; family Kribbellaceae; genus Kribbella. The sequence continues at coordinate 4,258 of JAWWOY010000541.1, forward strand.
GAGCCGTGGCCTGATCGCGCATTCCACCGATCCTGATGCCCTGCGGGCCGCGATGGCGGCTGGACCGATCACCACGTACGTCGGCTTCGACCCGACCGCGCCGAGTCTGCACATGGGGAACCTGCTGCAACTGCTGACGATGCGCCGGCTGCAGGTGGCCGGGCACAACCCGATCGGGCTGGTCGGTGGCGCCACAGGGCTGATCGGCGACCCCAAGGAGACCTCAGAGCGGGTTCTGAACCCCAAGGACGTCGTCCAGCAGTGGGTGGAGCGGGTCCGCGGCCAGGTGGAGCGCTTTCTGGACTTCGACGACTCGCTGCCCAACCCGGCCCGGATGGTGAACAACTACGACTGGACCAAGGACCTCAACACGCTGGATTTCCTCCGGGACATCGGCAAGCACTTTCCCGTGAACCGGATGCTCGGCCGGGAGGTGGTGAAGGCCCGGCTGGAGCAGGGGATCAGCTACACGGAGTTCAGCTACGTTCTGCTGCAGTCCCTCGACTACCTCGAGCTGTACCGGCGGCACGGCTGCACGCTGCAGACGGGCGGCAGCGACCAGTGGGGGAACCTGACGGCCGGGGTGGAGCTGATCCGCCGGGTCGAGTCAGGCAAGGCCCATGCACTGGCCACACCGCTGGTGACGAAGGCGGACGGGACCAAGTTCGGCAAGACCGAGTCGGGAACTATCTGGCTGGACCGGGAGCTGACGTCGCCGTACGCCTTCTACCAGTTCTGGTTCAACACCGATGACCGCGACGTGATGCAGCTGATCCGGTACTACACATTCCGGAGCGCAGACGAGATGGCTGCGCTGGAGCAGGCGACGTCCGAGCGGCCACAGGCCCGTGAGGCGCAGCGTGCGCTCGCTGAGGAGCTCACGACGCTGGTACACGGGGAGGAGGAGACCAGACGCGTGCAAGAGGCGTCAAAGGCTCTCTTCGGCCAGGGGGAGCTAGCGGCTCTCGATGGCGGAACTCTGGTGGCCGCCCTGCGGGAAGCACCGCACGTGGAGCTCGCTGCAGGCGAACCCATGCCCTCGTACGGCGACCTGCTGGTGAAGGCAGGGCTGGTGCCGAGTAAGTCGGCCGCACGCAGGACCGTCGCGGAGGGTGGGGGATACCTGAACAACGCGAAGGTCACGGACGCCGACTACGTGCCCGGCGCGGACGATCTGCTGCCCGGTGGCGCGTTGGTACTGCGGCGGGGAAAGCGTTCGTTCGCAGGGGTTCTGTGCCCCGCCGCGGCCGGCTGAGCCATCCCACACGGAGGACGCCGGGGGCAAATTACACCCGTGTGATCCTGCCCACCGCGGGCCGATTTGACTCTTCCCCCCACGGCTACGTAATGTTCTTCTTGTTGGAGCGAGTGCGGGACGCGGAAGCGGCCGGACGCTCCGAACCCCCAAAGGCTAACTCAGCCGAACCGCGCCCCAGGGCTCGGGTCGGCAGTCTAGGCGCGGGTGGATGATCACGGAAACTGCTGGCTTGACCGGCAGGATCTGATCTGGTAGAGTAACGCAGGTTGCCCCGGAGTCCAGGCCGAAAGGCTGGGGATGCGGTGTGCGTCCGATTCTTGAGAACTCAACAGCGTGCCGAAAGTCAATGCCGAATTTGTTTTATCCCGTTTCACGGCATTGGGCGGCTTTTCACTAGGATCCCATTCGGGGTTTTGGTGTGGGTTGTTCTTTGTTTGTGTTCGGATTCCTTTGAGAAATTATGATTCAAGTCAGTTTGATTGTTTCTGAGATATCAAAGGGTCACTCAAAGTAGTCTGTTATCCGCCTTTCGGGGTGGGTTTCATATAGATTTCAACGGAGAGTTTGATCCTGGCTCAGGACGAACGCTGGCGGCGTGCTTAACACATGCAAGTCGAGCGGTAAGGCCCCTTCGGGGGTACACGAGCGGCGAACGGGTGAGTAACACGT
>JAWWOY010000034.1:0-3142 GCA_033851195.1 Kribbellaceae bacterium
GGACCTGCAGGACGAGTTCGACCTGACCTACGTGATGATCGCGCACGACCTGTCCGTGGTCCGGCACGTGTCGGACCGGGTCGCGGTGATGTACCTGGGCAAGATCGTCGAGATCGCCGACCGGGTCAGCCTGTACGAGAAGCCGATGCACCCGTACACGCTCGCGCTGCTGTCCGCCGTACCGATCCCGGACACCAAGCGGAAGGGCCAGCGCGAGCGGATCCGGCTACAGGGCGACGTGCCCAGCCCGATCAACCCGCCGGCGGCCTGCCGGTTCCACACCCGCTGCTGGAAAGCGCAGGACATCTGCAAGACCGTCGAGCCGCCGCTGCTGCAGCTGGCCCCCGGCCATCAGACAGCCTGCCATTTCCCGGAGAACCAGCCCGTCGGCGACGCGCCCCGCGGCGCCACCGCCGGCTAGGTCTCACCAGTCGTCGAAGGTCCGGCCTCGAGGAAGCTGGAAGGGCGGGTTGATCTGATCGGTGGGGTATCGCGCGAACCTCGCGACGACGACCGAGCAGGCCCCAGCGGTGACCGAGCAGTGGAGCAGATCGACCGGCTGCATCCGGGGCTTTAACTCCTTGTCCCTGGAGCCGAACGCGAAGAACTCGCTGTCGTTCACCCACCTGGGTGATGCCGATCAGTGGGTGATCGGAATGCCGCAAGGTGATCTCCGCCGGCGGGCTGAGCCTGAAGAGATGCTGTTCGTCGGCGATGTCGGTGAGCAGATACTTCGCCCCGCTCGCCACGACCGCGGTGGTGACCGCGGCGACGGCGAGCGCCGAGACGGTCCGCCGCCGGCGGAACGTCCGCCACCAGAACTTCCGCCGCCACCAGCTGATCACCGTGTTGGTGATCACCTTCCGGGTGTATGCCTCGGCGTTGGCCGGATCCCGGAGCCGGCGCCAGCCGACCTACGTCTTGGTCAGCGCCTCCTGCACCAGGTCCAGCGCCCCGTGCCTGCTGATCGCGAAGTCCGCGAACTCACCGGTCTCTCGTCCGGTTGCCATCTGCTCCCCTTTACCGTCAGGTGCCGGCCGGCACCTCTGCCCGCCCCACGAGATGGCCCGTCCAAATGATTGGTTGACGGCCTGAGTGTCGCAGCAGCGGGGGAGTAGGGTGCGGAGGGTGAGGCCGCGATCGCGCAGAGTGCGTGGATCGGTTACGGGGGGCGGATCCAAGATGTTGAGTGCTGAACGATCGTCGATGAGGGCCCGGGTGGCTCTCCGGGCGACTGCCCTGGCGGCTGTGCTGGCGGCTGTGCTGGTGACGTTGCCGCTGGTCCTGACTTCAGGCTCGCTGCTGGCGCCCGCCGATGCCGCGATGACCCCGGTCCGGCCGCGGGTGATGCCGGCCGGGCAAACCCAGTTGATCACTGTGCAGGCGGCGGCGTGGGGCAGCAGGACCGCCCGGATCGACCTGTGGATCAAAGGGGCGAACGGCCGCTGGACTGCGGTAGCCGCGACGTCAGCCAGGCTGGGCGCCCGCGGCCTTGTCCCGGGGCAGAACCGGCGCCAGGACACGATGACGACGCCGAGCGGCCGCTACACCCTTCCCTCGGCGTTCGGGACGGTCAGCCCGACCGGCTACAAGATCCCGTACCGCAAGATCACCTACCGGTCGTACTGGTGCCTGGACAACCTCTCGGCCAAGTACAACCGGTACGTCGAGCAGTATCCGATGACCGGTTGCCGGGCATCGCAGTCCGAGCATCTGGCGAACTATTCGGTGTACCGCCGGGCGATAGTGATCGGGTACAACCTCAATCAGGTCCGCTACCGTGGCGGCGGGATCTTCCTGCACGACAACGGCCGCGGTTACACGGCCGGTTGTGTCTCGGTGGACCGGGCATTCATGGACCGGATTTCCGGCTGGCTGCGGACCTCCGCACACCCAACCATCGTGATCGGCACCCGGGCCAGCATCATCACCCAGCGGTGAGTTCCGGGTGAGTTCTGTGTGACTTACGGGCCGTTCGACAATGTCGAACGGCCCGCGTTGTGCCACCTCACCAAGACTCCTAGATTCCAGTTCTCCGTGGTTGTCACGGGGGGTGGGTGGAAGGGAGATCAGCATGGCTACGACTGAAACGGTCAAAGCGAAGACCCTCCTAGGGGAGATGTCCGCCGAGTTCGCCGGCACGATGATCCTGATCCTGTTCGGGGTCGGCGTGGTCGCGCAGGTGGTCGCGGCCCAGCTCGGTACCCACGACTCGATCGCCTGGGCGTGGGGACTCGGCGTGATGCTCGGCGTGTACACCGCCGGCCGGATGACCGGGGCGCACCTGAACCCGGCCGTGACGATCACGCTGGCGGTGTTCCGCGGGTTCCCCTGGCGCAAGGTGGCGCCGTACGCGCTGGCGCAGTTCCTCGGCGCCTTCGTCGCGGCGCTGATCATCCGGTGGAACTACAACCCCGCGCTGATCAGGTTCGACCCCGGCCTGACGATCAAGTCGCAGGGTGTCTTCTCCACGCTGCCAGGCAACGGCAACCCGGCCCTCGGCGTCGGCGTCTGGGGCGGTCTGCTCGACCAGATCATCGGCACCGCGATCCTGCTCTTCGTGATCTTCGCGATCATCGACCTGCGCAACACCTCGCCCGGAGTGAACCTCGCGCCGCTCATCATCGGGTTGCTGATAGTCGGCATCGGGATGGCCTGGGGAGCCCTCGCCGGCTACGCGATCAACCCCGCTCGCGACTTCGGCCCCCGGGTGGCTTCCTCCCTCACCGGCTACGGAATCGGTGCGTTCAAGGACCAGTACGGCGATTGGTACTTCTGGGTGCCGATAGTCGGCCCGATCATCGGCGGAGTGATCGGCGGCTTCCTGTACGAACTGCTGGTCGGCCGCTACCTGCCGATCACCGAGGAGGGCGCAGGCCGGCTGCCGGAGGAGCCGCCGCCGCGGCCCACCAGCGCCTGACAACGCACGCCCACGAACCAGACCGTTCTCGGTTGCAGAAAGGAAAATCTACTCATGGCTGACTTCGTCGGTGCGGTGGACCAAGGCACCACCAGCACTCGCTTCATGATCTTCGACCACTCCGGCAACGAGGTGGGTAAACACCAACTGGAGCACTCCCAGATCCTGCCGCAGGCCGGCTGGGTCGAGCACAACCCGGTGGAGATCTGGGAGCGGACCAGC